>JALZCO010000210.1 GCA_030863015.1 Actinomycetota bacterium | reverse complement strand
GTCTTGGACCGGTGGCCTCAGACCCGATGGTGCCGCGGCTGATCCCGGTTGGCTAAGGACGCCGATCGGACGCTCGCGGCATCACCGGCGCCGGGACCGCTTGGGCACTTCGACACCCCCGCCTTCGCGCTGCTGCCCGCCTCGGCATGGACCCCGGTGTATCAGGCGCGCAAGCCAGACAGCACAGCCTCTCGCTTGTAAGACCCCATGCACCCGGGTCGCGCACCGCTGAAAAGATCTCGCAGGACGCCGGGATCAAGTTGACCCGGTGGACCGGCGGGTAGTCACGTACCGCAGAAGGTGCGATAGGCGCCGAAGCTTGGCGGAGCCGGTGCGGCGTATGGCTCCAGACCGGGTCGTTCGTCGAACGGCTGCGCCAGCACGTCGAGTAGTCGTTCAAACGGTCCTAGGTCCCCGGCACTCGCCGCGGCCAGCGCTTCCTCCATCTTGTGATTCCGCGGGATGTAGACAGGATTGACCCGGTCCATCGTTTCTGCGATCGCCCGTGGGTCAGACGCTTGGGACGACAGCTGTGCCCGCCAACGGTCCGCCCACGCGTCGAAGGCGGAGGGTTCGGCGAAGAGCGATCGCGCAGGTGCCGCATCTCCGCGCAGTGATGATGACAGCGCCCGAAAGAACGAGGTGAAGTCGACCTTCTGTGCGTGCAGCAGCGCCAGCAGGTCGTCGATCAGCGCACCGTCGCATCGTTGTGCATCTGCCAGACCCAACTTGGCGCGTATCCCGTGGCTCCAGTATTCGTCGTAACGGTGTGCGAACGACTGCAGCATGTCGGTGCCCGCCGCAAGTGCGGTATCCGTCTCGACGTGGAACAGAGGCAGCAATGTCTCGGCCAACCGCGCCAAATTCCACTGCGCGATGCGCGGCTGGTTGCCGTATGCGTAGCGGCCGCCGCGATCAATCGAACTGAACACGGTGGCGGGGTCGAAGGCATCCATGAATGCGCACGGACCGTAGTCGATGGTCTCGCCAGAGATCGTCATGTTGTCGGTGTTCATGACGCCGTGGATGAACCCGACGAGCATCCAGCGAGCGACCAGCGATGCCTGGGCGTCGACGACGCTTTCGAAAAACGCGAGGTACGGGTTCTCCGCCTCGGCCGCATTGGGGTGGTGACGCGCGATTGCGTAATCGGCGAGGCGCCGCACGAGCGCCGACCCATCGTGCGCTGCTGCGTACTGGAACGTGCCAACGCGGACATGGCTCGCCGCGACCCGGGTGAGCACCGCACCAGGCAGCACCGTGTCCCGCGTGACGTGATCGCCGGTCGCCACCACAGCAAGCGCCCGGGTAGTGGGGATGCCTAGCGCGTGCATCGCCTCGCCGATCGCATACTCGCGCAGCATCGGGCCCACGGGTGCCTTCCCATCACCTCGTGCGAACGGCGTGCGTCCCGAGCCTTTCAGGTGCAGGTCGCGACGGCGTCCGTAGACGTCGAACACCTCGCCGAGCAGCAGCGCTCGGCCATCACCAAGGCGGGGCACGAACCCACCGAACTGATGACCGGCGTAGGCCTGCGCTACCGGCAACGCCCCGTCGGGCGTGGCGTTGCCGACAAGGACGGCGACACCGCCAGGCGCTCTCAGCGCATCGGCATCCACACCCAGCTCTGTGGCCAGCTCCTCGTTGAGCGCCAACAGCCGGGGCGCAGGCGCCGGGGTCGCTTGCCACGGCTCGTACAGGCCCCCCAGTTCACGCACATAGGAGTTGTCAAACGCGAACAGCAACCGGGCAGCGACGCTCATAATCCCGAGGCTACGTGACCGTGTGCGGGGGTGTGCACAAGGCGGGTCACCTGCGCCGATGCGGAGGGCGACCCTGTGGGCAATGGCTGCCGGCGGGGGTCGTTGCTACATGGCGGCTACAGGTCAATGCGGACGATGACGGTTAGCCCCCACGGTGACTAAGTGCTTGGCGCGTACAGCATCTGGCGGGGAGGATCGGTTGATGGCGTCGGATCACAACGACCGAGGACACCAAGGGCAGCCCTCGTCCAGCGACGAAGGGGGCTATCAAGGTCACGACCAGCTGGCTCAGCAGCTCAGCGACATAGCTCGAAACCTGCACCGGGAGGACACGCTGCAGGACACTCTGATGGGCATCGTGGGCGCTGCGGTGGCCAACGTGCCCGGCGCGCAGTTCGCCGGGATCACCGTGGTCAAGGCACGCCGCGAGGTCAGTACTCAGGCGTGGAGCGACGAGGTGGTTCGGGACTGCGACCGAGCGCAGTATGAAACCGGCCAAGGCCCCTGCTTGGACTCGGTGTATGAAAAACAGACTGTTCGGTTGTCAGACATGCATGCCGAGCAGCGGTGGCCGGAGTTCACCCGACGGGCCACTGAATATGGCATCGGCAGCATGCTGTCCTTGCAGCTCTACATCAACGGCGACAACCTCGGCGCCCTTAACCTCTACAGCAGCTCACCGAACGCCTTCAACGACGAATCAGAGCACGTCGGACTGTTGCTGGCCTCCCACGCCGCGATTGCGATGGCCAGCGCGCGGCGCGAAGACCAGTTGGCCCGCGCCATGGACACGCGTGATCTTATCGGTCAAGCCAAGGGCATCCTCATGGAGCGGTACAAGATCACCGGTAATCAGGCGTTCTCCCTGCTGATCCGGGCCAGCCAGGATGCCAACATCAAACTCCGCGACATCGCCAATCACCTCACTGCCACCGGTGAACTAACGGCCGAACCCCGCCGATGACCACCCAGAACCCATACCGATTTCGACTGTTGCGTGTGTGAGCCTGCGCCTACGGGTACCGGATACACGCCCGGAACCCGACACTGGCCAGGACACTGATCGGCCCCGCGCTGATCGCCGAACACCTCGCCGACCAGCTACCCCCGTGGAACCTCGCCGGCCACGACCTCCTGACATGGCAAACCGGCTCGATCACCGACCCACACCAGATCCCCACGCTGGCGGCACCGCTCGTGCGCGTGCCAAGCCGTTGGGCCACTGAATCACGAACAAGATCCCCGAAGCCCGAATTGCGCTTCCCGAGGGCTTCGACCCACGCGATCCCGTGGAGTTTTAAAACGGGCTGCGGCTCTGACCAGGCTTCCGGTCAGCCATGGTTGCAGAGTCCGACATCGTCCGGCTCGTGGGGCACAGTTGCTGTACTTCTCAGCTGTACACGTAAAGACGACCAGTTCAGATTAGGGTTGACCATGGCCGGGCACTCAGGTAGGTGCAAGATAATCGACGTGCACGGTGGTGCATCGGCACAACGACATGAAGGGATGCCATGGCCACCCAGACCCTGACTGAAGCGAACTTCGATGAGGTAGTCACCGGCAACGATGTGGTTTTCGTCTGTTTCTGTGACTCCTCGTCCGACGTCTGCCGCAGGTTCGCGCCGACGTTCGAGGCGTCCTCGAACGAGCACCCCGACGTCGTCTACGGCACAGTCGATGTCGAGGCCGAGCAGGACTTGGCGGCCGCTGCCAATATCAGCAGGAGCCCCACCATCATGGCGTACCGGAAGGGTGTGCTGGTGTACTCGCAGCCGGACGGGCTGTCCCCGCAGGCCCTGGAGGGCGTGGTCACCCAGGTGAAGGCCATTGACCTGGACGGAGACCGCAAGGACCTAGACCAAGCGCGCAACCAGCTGGCTGGGGAGTAAGCGAAACACACGGTCGGTGGGCTGTTTTGGGGGACCTCCCCACGGCGTCGCGTATTGGCCGCCACATCGCTGTCAAGTGGTGTAACAGCAGATAGATCCTCAGCGAACTATCGGGTGTAGGCGCGTTCAGCCGCATGACTCGCCACATCTCACTCACTCCCGGGAGTAATCATGATCGGACTGGCGCCAAGATTGGTGTCGGTCTCCTGGCCACAGCTGGCGCAGCCACCGCGGACGAGTGCGTTGTGCCCTGGGTCCGTGGCATGTCCCGCGTCCCGGCCCGTAGCGTCCCGGCCCGTAGCGTCCCGGCATGACCCAGGATTGCGAAAGCCGGTGTTCTGCTTGATCGTGGGACGTAAACACTCCTTAAGGTCCGCTGGTGTAAACAGGAGGCGCTGAGTATGAGCTACGGCAAGGGCGCAGGGGGCGACATACTTGTTAAGAAGCTGGCAGGTCCGGGCGTAGAGGGGCTAGAGCACGACCCACCGGTGTTTCATTTTGATGTCAAAACGGATTTGATGCCGGAACTACTGGCGGATCCGGTCGAGTTTTTGAAGCAGCTTGGGTTGGGGCCCGAACAGGGTGTGGCCCCAAAAGGATTAATGACTGTGCGACTCACTGGTGCGGAGTGGATATGGAACGGGCGCCAGTGGGTTGCCACGGAAGACCAAACGCTGGCCAGTGGCGATGCCGGTGTTAGTTCCTCGTGCTGCTACATAAGTGGCCCGGCGGAAATGACGTGCCACACCCATGTCATCATCGAGTAATGCACAATCATCAGTCGATGGTTCGCGGCCAGACTGTACCCAAGCCACCGAGGGGGATCTCGGGAGGACCCCGTTGTTCAACGCCATAGGCCGTGTCGGGCTGCACCGACGCCCCGACATCCAAGCCCATGCCTTTCGAGGTGCCGGTGGCTGCGGCGCCGAACTCGCCACCATCACCGGTTTGTGTTGACACCTGATCAAGAAGAGATCCTCGGGCCCCGGGTGGAACTGCCTGGTGACTTGCTGCTCAAGCAGTTCGGGAAGGTTGCGCAATGGGGTGACGGCTACACCGAGTTCGATGACTGGGACATACGGGTCGTGTTGGACTCCCTAGAAGTCGACCCCCGGTGTGACGAGTTCACCTCACCGCCTCAGCGTGGCCCCCGATTGCTACTGTCGCTACGAGTCGAGACCGGCCCCAAATACGACCAGGCTATTCACCGGGGACCCTGGCACTACGAATGGTCAACGATTGGCACGGACGGCATGAGTGAGGCCCCGATGTCGGCCTCGTACAGTTGCCGGCAAGCCGTGAGTTGCCGTACGAGATGCGCCGTCCGCGAAATACCGCGGGATCGTGATCGTAGACACGGCGAATCCTCGTGGTCAGCTGGTGCTGGGTAACCGATTTGTCTGGAATTATACCGACGGTTGATCCCCGAACCTTGCACCGTCGGCAGCAAGGGCTGATGAGGTTTCGTACGTTGGTCAGACGCCCTGATGGCGTTCATCCGGTTCCGGCTCGGGCTCCACGGTTGCTGTACATCGCTGCTGTACCGAATCCTCGCTCCCAAAGCGGTGCCCGACAGTCCAGCAACGTCCATGACCTACTGGTGCTTGTGCAGGGTGTGGAGTAGTGGTCAGCTGTCCGCCGTCGTTGCTGTCATATCGAGCTGTCAAGATCATCTATTCTGTAATCAGCTCTTGTGCTACGTCGGTATTAGGTCCGTAGATTCACTCGTTCAGCGACTCAAAAAATTTCACTCGTCGAGTGGTTGGACCGTTCCGGCCGACTTCAGGTCATATCCTCCGAGTCTGGAGATCGACGCCTGAATACTGGAGTCGTGCAGGGCGGTGATGAGGGGCCCAATGGCGCCGAGGGCGTCCCCACCGAGCGCGATGTCGTAGGACTCCCAGATCAGTGGGATGAAGTCCAGTTCCAGGTCGTTGGCCGCGGCGCGTAGGCCCAGACCCACGTCGGCGATGCCGGATGCCACGGCGAGGGCGATCTCTAGATGGGAGTGCAGCTCGGGGCCGGCTACGTCGTGCGGGGCGATTCCGGCGGCGGAAAGGAGTTGGTCGAGGAGTACCCGGGTGCCGGCGCCAACTTCGCGCTTGGCGACCCGTAGCCCGGCGAGGTCAGCGGGCGTGGTGGCGCGGTGCGGGCTGCCCGGTGCAAGCAGCAAACCTTGCTCACGCCGCCACAGATGGACAAGGTAGGGGTGGCGGTGACGAAGCAGGGCCCGGGCGAAGGGCGCATTGTAGGTGCCGCTGTGGTGGCGTAGATGGATGGCTGTGCCATCGGCAGTGCCTCGGGCCAAGGCGCGGAGTCCTTGAAAGCTACCTCGGGTACCGACCGAAACCACCGCCGGTCCGACATGGTCCAGCACCGTCTGCAGCGCCGGATCATCGCTGCCTGCCAGCCGGAACACCCTGTCTGCTTCGAGGAATCGGGCCGCCGCGATTGCTCCGTTGGTGGCGACCCTGGCTCGACGCCGATCAGCCAGAGTGATCACATGGGCATCGGCCAGATATCTGTAGGCGCGGCCAATGGTCGAGGCGGTGGTGCCGTGCTGGCGGGCGTACTCGCGGACCGCAGGCAGTTCCGTGCCCGGGGACAGCTCTCCGGACCGGACGCGCTGAGCGATCCCAGTGCCTATCTCAAGATACCGGGTCACAACGGACGACCTTATGTCTTTCCGTGCACTGCGCCCTGCTTGGCGGACTACTCCAAGCGGTCAGTGCAACGCTGGTGGCCCGAACAGTGGGAATACAGATTGGTTCAATATCATTATACGTGGAGGTTTTCGACGATTGCAGCCTGCAATTTCGGGATCATGCCGTGTTTGATGCCGAGCATGCGAGAGTCGATAGGACCAAGGACTATTCGTCGGCCGTGGTTGACACCCGGTGTCGGCGGAATCGGCTCGGCGAGCTTTCTCGCGGACGTGGGTCACGAGGTTCCGACGTCGCTGATGGCAAGTTTCGTGACGGTCACGCTGGGGGCGCCCGCCGCTGCGCTGGGGCTGATCGAGGGCATCTCTGACGGGCTGGCCGGTGCGGGCAGGTTCGTCGGTGGCGCCCTGGCCGATGATCCCCAGCGGCGGCGCACAGTTGCCGTTGGCGGCTACTTGGCCACCGCAATCCTGTCGGCGCTGATCGGGGCTACGACATCAGTCGTGCAAGCCGGCGTACTGCGCGGCGCGGCCTGGGCAGCTCGGGGACTTCGAGTTCCTGCCCGTAACGCCCTGTTAGCCGACGTAGTATCAGCAGACGCCTACGGACGCGCCTACGGGTTCGAGCGCACCATGGACAATCTGGGCGCGATCGTCGGCCCGCTGCTCGCGCTCGGGCTGGTGTCATTATTCAGCGTCCGAACCGCCATCGTTATCTCAGTCATCCCGGGGTTGTTCGCCGCAGTGGCGATCGTCTACGCGATCCGCCAAGCCAAGCTCCCCAAGGCCACCGAACGCAACAAGCTCCGGTTCCAGCTCCGACCTGTCCTGAAAGGGCAGCTGGGTCCGGTGATGACCGGCTTTACCGCATTCGAGGTGGGCAACGTCGCCGCCACCCTGCTCATCCTGCGCGCCACCGACGTGCTCATTCCCGGCCACGGCACCGACACAGCGACCCAGATCGGTATCGCGCTGTACGTCATCTACAACGTCGCTGCCACGATCACCTCATTCCCGGCCGGCGGCTTGTCCGACAAACTCGGCCACCGCGGACCACTTCTGGTCACCGCAGTCGGTGCTGCAGCATTCCTGTTGGCCTACGGCCTGTTCGCGATCTGCGGACCGGCGATCGTGCTGCTTGGCGTGGCCTTCACCCTGGCCGGCGTTGGCATCGGCTGCACCGAGACCGCCGAGCATGCCGCGGTGGCCGCATTCGCTCCAAGCGAGATCCGCGGCTCGGCGTTCGGGCTGCTCGCGACTGTGCAGGCGATCGGCAACGTCGCGGCTAGCGGCATTGCCGGACTGCTGTACACGGTCGTCGCACCCGCGGTGGCGTTCGCGTACCTGGCAATCTGGATGCTTATCGCGCTGGCGACGCTGGGATGGATAGCATCACAGAGTGCTTCGGAGCCGGTGGTAGGAGTTGATTAAACCCGCGATCTCTTGGTCCGAGCTGGCTGCTCGTGGACTGGGCGGCCGCATCCTGTAGACACTCGATGACGACAATGACCTCTCCTGACGATCGCTGACGATCGGCTGTGATCACCACATAAAGATCGATAAGAAAGCCTCGATAAGGCCTCTGACTTGGGACTTCAAGAGTGGGCGATACAGGAATCGAGCCAGTGACCTCTTCGGTGTGAAGGCGGTTTCTAGCTTCTATCCAGTACCGAACAGGCACGATGAAGATTTAGCCCTTGTGGACGAGAAACGACCAAAGCCTTTTTGTTGGCGGTACGGGTCCGTTCCTCGGTAAGATCATCCGGCGGTCAGACAGCAACCGCAGACCCACGCTGTGATCCTCGGCGCGGACCAGGCGAAGCCGAGGGTGGTGCACAGCAACTGCGGTCACTGAGGCTGCATCCAGCGCATCAGTCTTGCGAGCGTGACCGGAATTGAGCAGCCGAGCCCGAGCGGCCAGCTGGGCCGGCACCATCCATGGCCTGCTCACCCGCGGTCGCCAACCCCTGAGCCACACCCCGTCCCAGGCCCTCGACCCTCCACCACCCAGCGACGCTGGGGCCAGCGCTCCGCCCATTCCTGCAACTGGCACACCGTCGTTGCCGTCACCGCCACCCTGATCGTGGCCACCGGTTCTGCCGTGGAGTCCACCGCCACCGCGGTCAGCGAGCTCTTGTGCGGATCGATCCGATTGTGATCAAGCACGGCCTTCCGTCGTGAGATGGGGCTAATCCCGCGACAGGCACCCTGACTTCAGGTCGGTCCATGCCCCTGTTGAGCCACATCACGGGCTGGCGACGGCCAGCAGCACGCTATGAAAGAGCCAGCCAGACACGGCGGCAAGAAGCATCCGAGCCAGCCAGCCGTCGCCCTCGGCACGCCATGGGCTGCAGACCCAGCGGCCTGATCCACATCCAACAAGTCAGGAGCATCGTTGAGCCTGATCGACTTTCCTAACGCCGCCGATGCGGACGGTGATGGGGGGTCGGGATTGGCTCTGGTGGATTGCTACCCCGGCGCTCGTGGCTAACACGCGCCTGCTCCTCTGCGATGAATATTAGGAGTCCGCGGGGTGAACGGAGCTATGTCCTCATGAAAGCGGTGGTTCCTCTCGGTCTATTCGCCTCGTGCCCCGGTGCCCGGTGTAGGGAGTGTTCGTGGGCCTGATGCGGTGGATGCAGGCGCGTCGCCGGTACCGGGAGATGGAACGCCGCCTTGCAAAACTAGACCGGCTTGATCGTAGGGGTGATGCCCCAACGCGGATTACCACGCCGTGGCTGGGGCGTCGGTGGCCGCTCAGAGACAAAATGATCATGGTCGTCAGTTGTCTGGCCACCGTGGCAGTGCTGGTCTTTATCCGCATCCCGAACTCCGGATGGGCCGATGCGGCAGTGGATAGCTATCCGGCTCTGCCATTGGATGCTGCGGATACCCGGATCCTGCCGCCGGTGACCGACACGCCCACCGGAGCGCACGCTTTCCTGATGACCACTGCCGATGGCAGGCCTGTGACCTACGATCCGTGCCGGCCCCTCCACTACGTTGTCAACCCGACGGGCATGCCGCCCGGCGGGCTGGAGCTAGTTCGCAGCGCCGTCCAGGAGATCAGCGCCGCCAGCGGGCTGGCGTTCGTCGAAGACGGCCTCACGCTGGAGCCCTTGGTGGAAGTCCGGCCACCGCGGCAGCCACAGCGCTACGGTGACCGATGGGCGCCGGTGTTGATCGGCTGGGTGGACCCGGCGAGATTTCCACTGGTCTCGGGAGATATTGCGGGAGTCGGTGGTAGCAGCATGGTTGCACCGGCGGGGCCGGAATCCGAACGCTATGTCTCTGGTCAACTTTCGCTTAGTCGGGACTTCTTCGCCGCGGCTGTCGCCCGGCCCGGCGGCGACGCGAACGCCCGCGCGGTGGTGATGCACGAAC
>JALZCO010000188.1 GCA_030863015.1 Actinomycetota bacterium | reverse complement strand
GTGCATCACAGCACGCCCTCCGCCATCGAGCGATGATCTCGGGTTCGAAAGAAGCAGGTTTGGTGCCCCCGGTGGGATTCGAACCCACACTGCGGCCCTTTTAAGGGACCTGCCTCTGCCGGTTGGGCTACGGGGGCGCTGCGCGCAGCGTAGCCGCGTCACCCTACGGCAGATCAAGAAGCTTTGGTGGCGCGCACGAACTCGGCCTTCGGGTCGTTGATCTGGCCCAACGCCACTACCTCGCGTTGGAACAGTAAGGCAGCGGTCCAGTCGGCCACGATGCGAACCTTGCGGTTGAACGTCGGCATCCGGCTCAGGTGGTAGGTGCGGTGCATGAACCAGGCCGCGATGCCCTTGAGTCTTATCCCGTAGATCTCGGCAACGCCGCGGTAGAGGCCCAGACTCGCCACCGATCCTGCGTAACGGTGCTTGTAGTGCTGCAGCGGCTCGCCGCGAAGTTGCGCGATGATGTTGTCGGCTAGCACCTTGGCCTGCCGCACCGCATGCTGGGCCGACGGGCTGGTGGTGGCGTTGGGATGGTTGGAGGTGAGATCGGGCACGGCCGCGCAGTCCCCGGCGGAGAAGACGTCCGGGCAGCCCACCACCTGCAGGGTGGTGGTGCACCGTAGCCGCTTGCGATCGTCCAGTGGCAGGTCGGTTCGCTGCAACACCGGGTTGGCCTTCACCCCAGCAGTCCAGACGATGGTGTCGGCGTCGAACTCGGTGCCGTTGTCAAGGACGACGTGGCCGTCGCGCATCGTTGTGACCCGGGTGTTCAGGAAGATCTCGATACCGCGGTGGACCAGGCGCTTAGCGGTGTAGCGCCCCATTTTCGGGCTGACCTCGGGCATGATCCTGCCGGTGGCCTCGACGAGTACCCAGCGCATGTCCTCCGGCTGGATGGTCTCGTAGTAGCGGCAGGCGTAGCGGGCCATGTCCTCGAGCTCGGCCAGCACCTCGATGCCCGCATATCCTCCACCGATCACCACGAAGCTCAGCAACTCGCGGCGCAGTCGCTGGTCTAGCGTGGCGTCCGCAGCCTCCAGACACGACAGCACGTGGTTGCGAAGGTAGATCGCTTCACCAATGGTCTTGAACGCGATGCCGTGCTCGGCTAACCCGGGGATGGGCAACGTGCGTGCGATGGAGCCCGGCGCCATCACCAGTACGTCATAGCCGAGCTGCTCGACGTGCCCGGCGCAGTTCTCGATGGTGGCGAATCGGCGCGCATGGTCGACACCGGTGACCCGGCCACACACGGTGTGGCAGCGCCGCAACACCCGGCGCAGCGGCACTACCACGTGACGCGGTTCGATCGATCCGGCGGCAGCTTCGGGTAGGAACGGTTGGTAGGTCATCTGCGTCTGCGGATCCACCACAGTGACCGAGGCCTCGCCGGTGCGCAGCTTCGACTGCAGCCGCAGCGCGGTGTACAGCCCCACATGGCCACCGCCGACGATGAGCACGCGCGCCGGCTCCTTAGGTGTGAACGCCACATCACAGTATTCCCACCGCAGCCGCCGCCATGCGTGCCACGCATAAATGAATGCCGCTTCGCCGGGTCAGCCGCGTTCGATGCAGTCGATTCCGGCCAGTTCAGCCGCGCGGCTGAGCACGTCGACCAACATCGCCGGAGTGAGCCGTCCGGTGAAGGTGTTCTGCTGGCTGACGTGGTAGCAACCGAGCAGGTGCAGCCCGTCCAGGTTGACCTCGGTGCCGTGCCCGAAACGCGGCAATGGGGTGGGCACCGGCCAGCCTGCGCCGGCCAGCGCGGGCAGCAGCGCCTGCCAGCCGAAACCACCCAGTACGACTACCGCCCGCAGCGTCGGGCGCAGCAGCTGCAACTCCCGGACCAGCCACGGCCGGCAGGCATCGCGCTCGGCGGGGGACGGCTTGTTCGCCGGGGGCGCACAATGCACCGGGGCAGTAATCCGGGTCCGGTGCAGCGTCAGCCCGTCGCCACGGTGGGTGGCGTTCGGCTGGTTAGCCAAGCCGACCGCATGCAGCGCGGCGTAGAGCACATCACCGGAGCGGTCCCCGGTGAATATCCGGCCGGTCCGGTTGCCACCGTGCGCGGCAGGCGCAAGCCCGACGATGGCCAGCGCCGCGTCGGCAGGGCCCAACCCGGGTACTGGGCGTCCCCAGTAGGTCTGATCACGGAACGCGGCGCGCTTCTCGGCCGCGACCTGCTCCCGCCACGCCACCAGACGCGGGCACGCCCGGCACCGGGTCACCGCGTCATCCAGCGCGCCCAACCCCCTGCATGTCAGGCTCTCATGCACAGTGTGTTGCGGCCTCATGCACACCACCCCCTCAACCAAGACCCAGCGCGATGCCGTCGAGGATGTCGTGCTCACTGACCACCAGTTCACCGATGCCGGCACGAGCGTGCAGCTCCTCCGCGAGTACCCGAACGATAAGCGCCCCGCCTGCGATGACATCCACTCGGCCGGGGTGAATGGCGGTGTTGGTTGCCCGCTGTTGATTCGTCGACGCCAGCAGCGCCTTCGCCGTGCAACGCAGCTGTTCCAACGGCAGCCGGGACAGGTGGATGCGCTCGGGATCGTAGGCGGGCAGCTGCTGTGCGACGGCGGACAGGGTGGTGATGGTGCCGGCAACCCCGACCCACGTACAAGCCTTCTCCACCGGCACGTCGGCGAAAGCCTCCTGCAGCAGCTGCGCCGCGAACCGCTCGGCAGCGCTGACCTCATCCGGCGTCGCAGGATCGGAGCGCAGATGCCGCTCGGTGATCCGCACGCAGCCCACGTTCACCGACCGCGCCGCCGTCACCTCGGCTTTCGACCCGTCCCAGTCCCCTAACACCACCTCGGTGGACCCACCCCCGACATCAACGACGACGAACGGCCCATCGCCAGGATCGAGGTCACCGACCGCGCCGGTGAACGACAGCCGGGCCTCCTCGTCCCCGGTGATCACCTCCGCCTCGGTGCCGAGGGTCTTGCGGACCATCGTGAAGAAGTGCTCCCGGTTGGCGGCATCACGGGTCGCCGAGGTGGCCACCATCCGGATCCGCTCTGCTCCGGCACGCATGGCGATACTTGCATAGTCGGCCAGCACGACGCGGGTGCGCTCAAGGGCCTCCGGAGCCAGTCGACCAGTGGCGTCAACGTCCTGGCCGAGCCGGACGATGCGCATCTCACGGTGCAGGTCGCGCAGCCGTCCGTCGTCCACGTTCGCGACGAGCAGGCGGATCGAGTTGGTCCCACAGTCGATCGCGGCCACCTTGGGCATATCCACCTCCGAAGCTGGTAGCGGCCAACCGTACGCTGATCAGGCACATTGACGGGAAGTACCTGGCCTGAGCAACCAGCCGACCCTTCGCTGTAGATGATCTACGCTCGCGGATCGACGGCCCAAGGCTGCGGGGTGCCGTCGGACAAGGGCGGTTGCCTCGCCGGGATGTCGATGACCCAGGAAGCGGGACAGCTCGCAGCTGCGGGCGAACACGACCACCGCGACAGCAATCGCGACGGATGCTATCGACTCGTCGGCGCACAAATGTCACCTCGGCACCGATGACCAACGTGTTCCTTACCCTCGTGCAGGTCACAACCGATCTCCTGACGGGGCACGCACTGGCGGCGCCCCACTGATGGCAGATGTGGTGACCGCCTCCGTGGACGGCATCGAGACCGTATTGCTGCCACCGGCGTCGCCGCGAGCAAGTACTGGTGACGAGGCATTCCTCAGCTCGCGGCTCGGCGAGGACACCACGAGCATCCTGCTGGCTAGCACCGACACCACCGCGCTGGTCGATCGGTCCGCCCGGGCCGGGCGTGAGCAGTAGGCGCAGACACACCGGACATCAGAGCCTGACACGCGGGGCAGCTGAGCGCGACATGCGCGGGGGGTGGTTAGAGGGTTAGGCGCAGGGACCAGGGGTCCACCAGGATCCGATCTGGTCCAGCACCTCGTCGCCGAACGGGTTCACCCCAGGACCGCTGGCCAGCGCATGCGCGACGTGGACGTGCAGGCACTTGACGCGATCCGGCATTCCACCGGCGCTGACGTGGGTCCCGAGCGGTTCTACCGCGTCCCGTTCGGCCAAATACGACTCGTGCGCGCCCCGGTACGCCTCGGCCAGCTCGGGATCCGCAGCAAGACGGTCGGTCATCTCCCGCATCACACCGTTAGCCTCACTGCGGCTCACCAGCGCGGCCAACCGGCGACAGGTCAGGTAGTAGAGCGTGGGGAACGGGGTGCCGTCTTCGAGCCGCGGATAGGTCTGAACCACGCTGGGCAGCCCGCAGGGGCAGCGGTGCGCGATGGCTTGCAGCGCGCGTGGTGGGCGGCCCAGCTGTGCGGCAACGGCCTCCTGGTCGGTGGCCGACATCTCCGGCCGGACATCATCCACCATTGATCGACTTCCAGAGCCGCCCGTACCACAGCTCCCTGGGCGCCACGGTGTCGCCGGTATCGGCGGCAGCAGCAGCGGTCTGGCCGGGGGGCAACTGCACCACGTACGGCGCCTCCCCGGGCCGCACATACCGCAACCGTTCGCGAGCCTGCGCCTGGACGTGCCGCGGGTCCGAGAGCAGGGCGCGGCGCCGTTCCAGCTCCGAGACTTTGTCCGCCATGATCAGTTGCTGTTCGTGCACCGCGGCAAGCTCGGCGCGCTGGCTGACATAGTTGCGCAGCGGCACGGCAACGCTCAGCGCCAGCACACAGACCACCGCGGCAAGCATCGCGGCGCGGCGTGGAGAGGTGATGCCCAGGAAGCGGCAGATCCGCACGCCCAGCGGATGGGTCACCGAGCCACCGAGCGCGGCACTGCGGCTGGGCCCGGGATCACCCATCGGAACTCAACCCTCCGGATTGAACCGGGCGAACGCCAGGTCCCCTGCATAGCGGGCTGCGTCTCCGAGAGCCTCCTCGATGCGCAGCAACTGGTTGTACTTCGCGACCCGCTCAGACCGGGCGGGTGCACCGGTCTTGATCTGCCCGCAGCCGATCCCCACCGCGAGATCTGCGATCGTGGTGTCCTCAGTCTCGCCGGAGCGGTGACTCATCATGCAACGGTATCCGCTGGACTGGGCAAGCGTCACCGCGTCCAAAGTCTCCGACAGCGTGCCGATCTGGTTGACCTTCACCAGCAGCGCGTTGGCCACCCGGCGGGTGATGCCCTCCTCCAGCCGCTCGGGATTGGTCACGAATAGATCATCACCGACGAGCTGTACCCGATCGCCGATCTCCGCGGTGAGCCGCGCCCAGCCATCCCAATCATCCTCCGCGAGCGGATCCTCAATGGATGCCAGAGGGTAGGCGTCGAGCAGTTCGGCGTAGTAGGCGGCCATTTGCTCGGCACTGCGAGCCTTCTTGTCAAAGGTGTATAACCCGTCAGCGAAGAACTCAGTGGCAGCCACGTCCAACGCGAGCACGATGTCGCGACCCAGCGTGTAGCCGGCTTTGTCCACCGCGGTGGCGATCAGGTCCAGCGCCTCAGTGGTGGTGGGGAGGTCAGGCGCGAAACCGCCCTCGTCACCGAGTCCGGTAGCCAACCCGTTGGACTTGAGCACCGACTTCAACACGTGGTAGCACTCGGTGCCCCAGCGAAGCCCCTCCCGGAATGAGTCCGCACCGATCGGAGCGATCATGAACTCCTGGACGTCGACGTCAGTGTCGGCATGCGCGCCACCGTTGAGGACGTTCAACATCGGTACCGGCAACACGTGCGCGTTCGGGCCACCGATGTAGCGGAACAATTCCAGACCGCTGGATTCGGCGGCCGCCTTGGCAACTGCCAGTGAGACCCCGAGGATCGCATTGGCACCCAGCCGGGACTTGTGCGGCGTGCCGTCCAGATCGACCAGCTTCTGGTCCACCACTCGCTGCTCGACCGCTTCGATGCCGACCAGTTCGGGTCCGATCTCGTCCAGCACTGCCGCGACCGCGCGCTCAACGCCCCTGCCGAGGTAACGCCCGGGTTCACCGTCGCGCAGCTCCACCGCCTCGTGTTCCCCGGTGGACGCACCGGAGGGCACCGCGGCACGGGCCAACGTGCCGTCATCGAGCGCCACTTCGACCTCGACAGTGGGGTTCCCGCGCGAGTCCAGAATCTCGCGGGCTCCGACCTGTTCGATGACGGCCACGGATGCGCTCCTTGTCGGCTGCTGGGTGGTGTCGGGAATGGTTGATGTAAGGCCTGGTGAGCAAGAACTAGCCTAACCGCGGTCTAGCGCGGTCGGTCGGAGGCGCGCGCCGGTGATCGAATGTCGGGACTCGTGCAACAGCCTGTCACCGCGTACCGTTGGTGTGACCATGACCGCCGCCGACCGCCCCACGGACGTCGTCGAGCAGTTCCGGCGCGCTGAGTGGTTGCTCTCCGAGAGGCGTCCGCTGGAAGCCCTCCGAGAGCTACGGCCGGTATTGGCTGCAGAGCCGGACGCGCCGAGCGTGCAGTTGCTGGCTGGCCGGGCTTACCTGCTGTCCGCCCAGCTTCGACGTGCCGAGCAGGCGTTCCTTCGGGTACTGGAGCACAACCCTTCAGATCACTACGCGCGGTTCGCGCTGGGCCGCACGCTGCAGCGGCAAGGCCGGCTGGAGGAGGCGCGTGCGCAGCTGGCAATGGCAGCGGCGATGAATCCCACGCCGGACTACCAGGAAGCGCTCAACGAGGTACGAATGCGGCTGGCTACCCGCGAAGGGTGAGCCGACCTGAGGATCGAGTCCGGCATCCTCAGGTGGTGTCCTTGGCGTTACGGGCGTAGCCCTGCGAGAAACCGTAAACCTGTTGCGCGTACTCGACGGAGTTGTTGTAGGACAAGATTGCTCGCAACCAGCCGTCACCGACCCCGAGGTTGCGGTTGTCCGCGCACAAATATTGGGCTGCGGCAAGGGCAGCGTCGTCAATGTTCTGGGGGTCGCTGATCCCGTCCAGGTTTCCGTCCGCCCGCCACCCCGCCCAGGTGGATGGGATGAACTGGAATGGCCCGACGGCGTGATCCCAGACGTTGTCACCGTCGAGCAGGCCGCCGTCGGTGTCGGCGATGGCCCTGACCCCGGGCGCGCCGTTCAGTGGTATCCCGATGATCGGCGCGGATGGCCGACCGTCAGCTTCCAGGGTGCGGCCCTGGAAATTACCGTGCTGGGACTCGACGGCTGCGATGCCGGCCAGGGTCACCCAGGTGAGGCGGCAGTCACCGCGGGTGGCGGCCATGACGGCATGAGCGTTCGCGTATGCCTGCAGAGCGCGCTGCGGGATACTTGTGACTCGGGACAACCGGTTCGCCCAATCGGCGAACGCCAGCGCCGGTCCACCTTCGGGAGTGGCAGGAGCCGGGATCTGCACCGGGACATTGATGGTGGTCTTGGGCGGCTGCCCAGCTGGCTGACCCGGGGCCTGGACGATAGGCTGGGCAACCGGCTCAGCGACATCGGGCAGCGCGGCGGGCGCAGCCATTGCCACCGGCGTGGGCGTAGCTAGCCCTCGGTCAGGTAGTGGTGCAGCTACCGAACCCAGGCCCGCCACCACGAGGCCGGCGCACACCACAGCACCGCCGGACAACATTCCCCGCAGCAGATATCTCGACGCCGTGCTACTGAGGTAGGCGGCGGGTCGAAGACGAGGCCGCTTGTTGCCGGATTGCCCGGTTTGCGCACCGGAACGCTCGTCGCCGTTCACATCACAGATCAACGACGGCCGCGGCGGTGGGATACGCCGCGTGACAACGATGTCACGCAGCAACGCAGGTCGCGTTCAGCGCGGCCAGTGCTCCCGCCATTGCTGCGGGGTCAGATTGGCGACATCGAGCCCGGCGGCACGGGCGGAATCTTCGGCGGCGCGCACGTCGTCGATAAAGCGTCGAGCGACGCAGCGCAGCGCACCCTCGGGATCCTCGCCGGCCAGCTTGGCCGTGGCAGACAGCGCGAACAACGCCCCACCCGCGCCACTACCGTGCCCAGGCAGTAGGTCCACAGGTAGCCCCGCCTTCACGGTCCGCGCCGCGAGCTTGGCCGCCAGGGCCACCGCCGGCTGGGCCAACGCCACCCCGTCAACACTTGACGCGCGGCGTTTCTCGGCACTTTTGAGCTGCTCCCATCGGATCTGCTGGTCGGCGGCGGTGCGCACCTTCTCACTGCCCGCGAACACGTGCGGGTGCCTGCCGACGAGCTTGGTCACCAGCTCGGTAGCCACCGCGTCAATGTCGAAACCATTGGGCGCCTCCTGTGCCACACGGGCGTGAAAGAGCACCTGCAGCAACACGTCACCGAGCTCCTCGCGCAGCGCATCGATGTCGCCGTCCTCCAACGCCTGGTACAGCTCGTAGGCCTCCTCAATCAGGTAGGGCATCAACGAGCTGTGGGTCTGCTCGGCATCCCACGGGCAGCCGCCCGGGGACCGTAGCCGATCCATCACCCCGACCGCATCCAACAACGAAACTCCCCGAGGTTCGGGGGTAGCCAACACCGTGGCACCGGCAGCCACCCAGCGGGCTGCTGCACCAGATGTCAGGTCCAAGGTGAGCAGTAGCCCGTGCATGGAGTCGCCAACGGGCTGTGCTCCACATTGCTGCACCAGCTGTGCCGGTATGTCGGTATCGGCGTGCAGGGCTAACCCCTAGTGAAGCAGACGCGCGGCCGCGGCCGGAAACACCGTGCCGAGCCGTTGAGACAACACAACAACGACCGAGGCCGCAGTCACAATGCCGCCTCCGCCGGACGAAGCGCGGCGGCGGTCACGTCCGGGGGGCGGCGCGAAGGGGCGTGAGGAAGCCGGCTGTCTCGTTCTCGTTGGCCACCGCCTGCAGGCTCACCGGGTCCCATATGCCGTAACGGGGGCTCAGGCGCACTCCCACCTCCTCCCCCACTTGGGCGACCTGGCGCAAGCCGATGGCTTCGAGCACGGCTGGATCGATCTGCTCGAGTGCGGGCGCATTGTCGGATGGCTGGACACCGCGGTTGGCGCGGTTCTTGATCACCATGATCAACCAAGGCGTGGTGTCCGCGAGCTGGAAGGCCACCACGGTGCCCTCGGCAACCCCGAACGCCGGAGTGGTGGCGAAGATCGGATCGTCAGCAGCGACGATCCGCTTGCCGATCACGGCATCCTTGCCGGCCCGAACGTCGGCGTCGATCAGCTGCCGGGCGCGCTTAGCCCCGACCCTGGAGAGCTCGTCCACCTTGGCCTTCGCGGCGGTTCGGGTGTCGGCCGTGGTGTAGTCGACGGTGACCGCGCTGTTGCGCAGGGCGCTCAACCCGAGCTGGGCCGTCAGGAGTTTGTCGACGGCTCGCTGCCGGTACCCGTCTGCATCGAAGATCGTTCCCTGGGAAGCACCCTGGGCCCCGCCGACCTCATTGATCAGCCGACTCACCCGGGCCTGATCGGCGGTCAGGCGTGCGCGCCGCGCCGCGATCGCCGTCAACTCGTGCCTGATCTGGACGGTGATGATCTTGCGTGACAGGTCATCGAGCTGGTGGTCGGCCGCCAGCTGGGTCCGGACCTGGTCGCCTTCCTTGGCCAGCACCGTGGTGAGCTGGCTCTGTACCTGTTCTACCGGGATCTCGGTACCGTTGACGAACGCAGCGGCACCGACCTGGCTGGGGCCGAAGCTGCAGCCACTGACGCACAGGGCCCCTACCATGATCCCGAGGACAGCTCTGTGCGCGACACCACGCGCTGCACCGCCGGCACGCAGGACCCTTCGCACGGGCGCTACCTTCTCACGTTGCCTGGTGCAGCGCGGTGTGAGGGCGGCCAGAAGCCGCTGCACTCCGTTGCGGTTCTGACGGTCCGATGGCAGTGACGCCGACTCACCGGATCGGCGGTCGAGCTGCGGCCCGGCGGATACGGCGGGAGCTCACCACCGCTGCGGTCCGCTGCGCAGCCGCGCCAGTTAGCCAGGCGCGGGCCTGCGCGAAGCTGCTGGCCATTGCGTACCCTCTTCCAACCCGGGAACCGTACCCTTAGCACCCGCTAGCTGAGGAGCGCCCATGTTCGGTACTGATCCTGACCAGGCCGAGCGCCCGATTTCACAGTGGGTGCAGGGATTCACGAACAAGGCCGAGCGATTCGACGCCATGCGAGCTCAGCTCGAGCAGATTAAAGTGACCGAGTCCTCCGCCGACGGCGCCGTTCAAGTCACGATCGACTCCAGTGGTGCGCCCATCGACCTGGCACTCACCAGCAAGATCAGCGGTATGCCCCCGTCGGAGGTGGCAGCGGTGGTGACGGACTGCATGCGACGCGCCCAGCGACAGCTCGCCGGGCAGGTACGCCACGCCATGGCAGCCACTGTGGACGCCGAGGAACCGGTTGTCGAACAGGTGGTGTCGGGTTACCGGCAGCGGTTCGGCGAGGACCAGGGGGAGCGCGCGGAACCGGATCCCGGAGTTCTGGAACGGGGCGCTGCGGACCCACGCGAGATCAGCGACGAGTCGCCGCAGCGCACCACCAGCAGCTACCACCCGGCGCCGGGTGCAGGCAAGGAAGGCTTCGGCGACCGTAACGACCTGCGCTAGTGAGCACCGGCATGGCCACCATCAAACCCATTGCAGACTACGGGCGACGATTCCGCACCGGCCGCCGCTTACCGTTCGTGGTGCATGTTGTCCGCTCGTCGTATTCCGGCTTTATTTTCGGGGTCGGCAATGACACTTACGTCAGATATGATCATCTATAAACCCGTGCGAGCCAGGCGGCGGCGGCCCGATTCAGGCATCCTGGAAGCATGCGCATGATCGGCAATATCCTGTGGTTCCTACTGGCCGGCTGGTGGCTCGCACTGCTGTACGCCGTCGCGGGTGTGCTGGCCTTCTTGCTGATCATTACGATCCCGTTCGGCATCGCATCGTTTCGACTCGCCGGGTACGCGTTGTGGCCGTTCGGCCGCCGCGTGGTCGCCCAACGGGGCGCTGGCGTGCCGTCAGTGATCGGCAACATCGTGTGGATTGTGCTGTTCGGCTGGGAGCTCTTTTTCGCTCATGTCATCGCCGGATTGCTGCTGATCATCACGATCATCGGCATCCCGTTCGGTCTTGCGTCGCTGAAAATGTCCGTGCTTGCGCTGGTGCCACTGGGGACGAGGGTCGTCGACGCTCACAGCGGCTGGACTGTGCCACAGTACCGGCGGGAGCCCGCGTACCGTTGAAGCCGGGACGCGGGGTCAGCCGGCCGGAGCGGGGCCCGGCCCGAACACCGCGGTGACCAGCCGGGTGCACCAGTCGAGCAGCTCACGGTCGCGCAGCGGCGCTTTGCCGATAGCGGCCTGGTGGGTGCCGGCTCCTTCGGTGGGGCGAGGCACGGACAGGGTCGCCACCGCAGGCTTGTAAACCGCTTTGGGGTACAACCTGTTCAGCCGCACCACCTGCGAGTCCGCCAATTGCACCGGGGCGAAGCGCAGCGTGGAGCCCGGTGCGGTCACCTCCGCGATCCCGAGCGACCGGCACACCTGGCGGAACCGAGCGACATCGAGCAGGGTGACCACGGCAGGTGGGAGCGCGCCGTAGCGGTCGGTCAGCTCGTCGGTGACAGCGGCCAACGCGGCCGCGTCCACCGCCTCGGCGATCTTGCGGTAGGCCTCCAGCCGCAGCCGCTCCCCGGGGATGTAGTCGTGCGGCAGGTGCGCGTCCACCGGGAGCTCCACCCGCGCCGGCGCGGGCTCCGCGGCAGCACCAGAGGGTGCCGCACCGGCCGCGCTGCGGAATGCCTCCACGGCCTCGCCGACCAGCCGGATGTAGAGGTCGAAACCGACCCCGGCGATGTGCCCGGACTGCTCGCCGCCCAGGATGTTGCCGGCACCGCGGATCTCCAGGTCCTTCATCGCGACGGCCATGCCCGCGCCGAGCTCGGTGTGCTGGGCGATGGTGGACAGCCGGTCGTGCGCCGCCTCGGTCAGCGGCGCCTCAGGCGGGTAGAGGAAGTAGGCGTACCCACGCTCGCGGCCGCGCCCGACCCGCCCGCGCAGCTGGTGCAACTGGGCGAGCCCGAGCAGGTCACCGCGCTCCACGATCAGCGTGTTGGCGTTGGAGATGTCCAGCCCGGTCTCGACGATCGTGGTGGATACCAGCACGTCGTGCTGGCGCTCCCAGAACCCGGCGACGGTGCGCTCGAGCTGGTCCTCGTTCATCTGCCCGTGCGCCACCGCCACCCGCGCCTCAGGTACCAGCTCGCGGATCCGCCGGGCGGCCTTCTCGATCGACGACACCCGGTTGTGCACGTAGAAGACCTGCCCGTCACGCAACAGCTCGCGGCGGATCGCGGCACCGACCTGCTTGTCGTCGTAGGCCCCGACGTAGGTCAGCACCGGGTGGCGCTCCTCGGGCGGGGTCAAGATGGTCGACATCTCGCGGATCCCGGCCAGGCTCATCTCCAGGGTCCGCGGGATGGGGGTGGCGGACATGGTGAGCACGTCGACGGCGGTGCGCAATGCCTTGATGTGCTCCTTGTGCTCGACGCCGAAACGTTGTTCCTCGTCGACCACCACCAGCCCTAGATCCTTCCAGCGCACCCCCGCCTGCAGCAGCCGGTGAGTGCCGATCACGATGTCCACCGAGCCGTCGGCGAGCCCGGCGAGGACCTCCGCCGACTCGGTGGGGTGGCTGAACCGGGACAACCCACGCACCGTGACCGGGAACGAACGCATCCGGTCGGTGAAGGTCTGCAGGTGCTGCTGGGCCAGCAGGGTGGTCGGTACCAGCACGGCCACCTGCTTGCCGTCCTGCACCGCCTTGAAGGCGGCCCGCACGGCGATCTCGGTTTTGCCGTACCCGACGTCGCCGCAGACCACCCGGTCCATCGGGACTCCGCGGCGCATGTCCGCCTTGACCTCGTCGATCGCGGCGAGCTGGTCGGGCGTCTCGGTGTAGGGAAAGGCGTCCTCTAGCTCCGCCTGCCACGGGGTGTCCGGACCGAACGCATGCCCCGACGAGGACTGCCGAGCCGCATAGAGTTGCACCAGCTCGGCAGCGATCTCCTTGACCGCTTTGCGGGCCCGGCCCTTGGTCTTGGCCCAGTCCGAGCCACCCAGCTTGTTCAGGGTCGGCAGCTCCCCGCCGACGTAGCGGGTCACCTGGTCGAGCTGGTCAGTGGGGATGTACAACCGGTCCCCCGGCTGGCCCCGCTTGCTGGCCGCATACTCCACCAGCAGGTACTCCCGAGTCGACCCGCCGACGGTACGTTCCACCATCTGCAGGAACCGGCCGATGCCGTGCTGCTCATGCACCACGTGATCGCCTGGCTGCAACGCCAACGGATCGACGGCGTTGCGGCGGCGGACCGGCATCTTCTGCATGTCCTGGGTGCGGGCACCGCCACGGGCTCCCGTGATGTCGGTCTCGGTGAGCACCACCAACCCCAGCGCGGGGGCCAGGAAACCGTCCTCCAGGGTGCCGCGGACCACCGTGACGGTGCCTGCGGCGGGTGGCTGTACAAGCCCGTCGGCGGCATGCACGGCCGGTACGTCGGCGTCGCGCAACTGCTCGCAGGCGCGCTGCGCTGTGCCGGTGCCGGGCACCACCAGGACCGCCGCGCCACCGGTGGCGGTATGTGCCCGCACGTCAGCGAAAGCGCGCGCGACGTCACCGTGATAGGGCTGGGTAGCAATGATCTGCAACCGCAGCGGGCCCTCGATGTCAGTGGTCAGCGGGCTCAGCGTCCACCAGGCCACCCCGGTGTTGCGGGCGTGCTCAGCCACCTCGCTCAAGCTGCGGTAGGCCGAGGCGGTGATATCCCACTCCGCTAGGTTCAACGCCGCGACGTCGACCGGAGCGGCACCGCCACCCGCGGCGACCATCCAGGACGCCTCCAGGAACTCCTCGCCGGTGCGGACCAGATCTGTGGCCCGGGCCCGGATTCGCTCCGGATCGGCCAGCAGCACGTGCGTCCCCCGCGGCATCACATCGGTGAGCAGCACAAGTTCAGTCCCTGCGAGCACCGGGATGAGTGACTCCATGCCCTCCGCCGGCACCCCGGAGGCAACCTTCTCCAGCAGCTCGCCGACCGGCCCAGCCGGCGCGTGCGCGGCCAGCTGTGCCGCAGCCGCCCGCACCGCGTCGGTGAGCAGCAGCTCCCGGCACGGCGGTGCGTACAGCTCCTCGGCGGGCGCCAGGGTGCGCTGATCGGCGACGGCGAACGCGCGGATCTCGCAGACCTCGTCACCCCAGAACTCGACCCGCAGCGGATGGTCGGCAGTGGGCGGGAAGACGTCGACGATGCCGCCCCGGACCGCGAACTCACCGCGCCGGTCCACCATGTCAACCCGGGTGTAGGCGAGATCGGCCAGCCGGGCCAGCACGTCGTCGAAGTCGTGCACCTGCCCGACCCGCAACTGCACCGGGGGGATCTCACCGAGCCCGCCGAGCATCGGCTGGATCAGCGACCGCACAGTGGCCACCACCACCTGCAGCGGTCCGGAGAAGTCGGCCGGGCCTTCTTCGGGGTGGGCCAGCCGACGCAGCACGGCCAACCGGCGTCCCACGGTGTCGGCTCGGGGCGACAGCCGCTCGTGCGGCAGCGTCTCCCAGGAGGGCAGTTCGGCGACCACACCGGCGCCCAACACGTCGGCCACCTCTGCGGTCAGCTCGCCGGCCTCCCGGTCAGTGGC
>JALZCO010000120.1 GCA_030863015.1 Actinomycetota bacterium | reverse complement strand
GACCAAGACTGATATGACAGAGGGCCTTCTCCTGTCTCCGGCGGCGTCCAGCTAAATCCGGCAGTAGGCGAGGGTTCACGTCTAATGCGCGTCCAAGTTTCTCCTACGGGGGTCCCGTTGGTTGGTGAGCCAGTGTGCGGTGGTGCAGGCTCACCAACGATCCTCAGCCATCCGCCCGGCAGTCACCTTCCGCGCCGCCCATCCGAGCGTCGCGAGCGCGATGAGCATCCATGCCGCCAGGTAGGTGAATGCGACTGAGGGGGAGGCCACCGTGTACAGCAGTCCGGCGACCGCGCTGGCCGCCAGATTCGCGACGGCCCGCACGGTGGCCAATAGCCCGACTGCCGAGCCGCGCGGCTTGTTAGGGGCAAACGCAGCCACTGCGGCGTGCTCGGCGGTCTCTGCGCAGCCGATGCCCACTCCGGCCAGGCCGAAGGCGACACCGAGTACCATGATCGCCGGTTCGGGGATCGTGAACAACCCGTAGGCCAGTAGGAATGGTGCGACACCGGTCGCGGTCACCAGCATCGGGCCGCGAGGGCCGAGCTTGTCGGACAACCCGCCTGCCGGAAACGAGGTGACCGTCGCTGCGATGTTGTAGACGACATAGAGCGCGATGCCAATCTGCGTTGCCCCGTGTACTCCACGCCCGGGTGTGAGGACGTCGGTGGCCCGCAGGATGAGCAGCGTGGCAGCGACGTTGCCCGCCTCAAACGCGGTGAACCCGGCCATCTCCGGGCCCAACTGGCCCCTCAGGACCGGCCGGACCTGAAAGCGCAGTTTTCGCTCGACAACCTTCGGGCACTTGGTTTGACGGATCGCGTAAACGATCGCCACCGCCGCCAACAGCCCCGGGATGACCGACACGAGGATCGCGGTCCGAACGCTGAACAGTGACACCAGCCCGAGCGCGAGCAACGGTCCGACGATCGCGCCCAGGTTGTCCATCGTGCGCTCGAACCCGTAGGCGCGCCCGTAGGCGTCATCGGGTACCGCATCCGCCAACAGGGCATTGCGGGCGGGAACCCGGAGCCGCGTGCCGCCCAGGCCGCACCGCGCAGCACGCCGACCTGCACGATCGACATCGTCGCTCCAATCAGAGCCGACAGGATCGCAGTCGCTGAGTAGCCCCCGACCGCCACGGTGCGCCGTCGCTGCGAATCGTCGGCCAGGGCACCTCCGACGAACCGCCCCATACCCGACCCGCCAGCCCATCCGAGATGCCCTCGATCACCCCTAAGCCAGCAGCGGGTGCCCCCAGTGTGGCGGTCACGAAGCTTGCCATCAGCGCCGTCGGTACTTCGTGCCCGAACGCTGTCGGGCTCGCGATACGTAGCCGGCGTGCGGGTCGGCTACGGGCGGCAGTGTGGCGTTGTTGAGACGACCCTGTACACATCCTCAAATGTCAGGCCAGGGCAGCGCCTTTAAGATCCGGATGCACTGCATAGTAGGACCATTGTCCGATTTGAGCTTTGTATACCGGATCGTTCGTGGTCGCTGTCGGGTACAGGATGTTGGGGTCAACTGTCACGGTTCAGCCGGCGTCAGTAACATCGTCAAGCCCAGCTGATTGACGCTTTTGCTCATCCACCGATACAAGCGTTGGGTATAGGAAGTGACACCAGACGCCCAGATTGCCGCAGTCGTGACGGCACCACCCGGCCACGGCAGGTCGAAGCTTCGCATTTGTCAGGTTCGGATGTTCGGGGTTAGGACATGGCTGACCGTGTCGGTGAACAACGCCGAGTGGCGGCGCCGGGAGCGCGTCAGTGCCCACGCGTTGACCCGTTTGGAGGTGCTGGACGGCCTCCTCGGGTTGCCACTGGGTTTGCCAGTGCCCTTGCAGGCACTAACCACATACGAGCGCCAACTGGTGAGCAGTCTTCCAGACGGTGTCGCTGAGCAACACGGTGATGTCGTGATCCGCCGGGCAGAGCCGGTGATCGAGTGCTTCTTCGCGATTGTGTTCGCTCGAACATGGTCGGCCGCACTGGCAGACGCGGTGAAGTTCGCGCCATTCTGTGCGCGGTTGACGGTGCTGGACTCCCGTCCGGCCGATGAGACCGAGGCGTGCCTAGAGGCGTCGTATTACGGCGTGGGTCTGGCTGTACAGACCAAGAACGATCATACGATGCTGGTGTCCCCGGAGCCATTGGTCCGTCGCAGGGTAACTGCTGCCGGGTGGTGGTTTACCGAGGAGACCTACCGCCAGATCAGGGCAACCGGCTAAGGCATCACACCGGGGACGCACCAAGTCGATGTCCTGTACGCCCACGCCTCTTCCGCCCATTCTTGCGTGGTGTTGAGCAACCGCTCGTAGCGGCCGATCACGAGGGCGATGGTGTGCAGCCATTCCGGGAAGGGGCCGCCGTCTGTAAGGTATTCGCGCGCGAAGGCCTTACCGTGCTGCAGTTCAGCTTACGGCGTCGCGTACTGCGGTGATGTTCGCGAGCAGACGGCCTGACTGCCCTGGTTGGCGAAAGAGATCTTGAGCGTCGGCTCGAACTCAATCCGGAACATGCCAGAGGGTTTAGCGATCCAGTCGCGCAACGCCTGCCGCCCGGCCTCGGTGATGATGTGTGATCCGTGCGGTATCCAGCTTCTTGCATGGGCCGCGGAAGTGTCGAGCGGCTAGTGGCTCGCCTTACGGGAGAGGCAGCGGTGGGGATGTCGATTGAGTGAACCACTTGGCCGATACCTGCTGACTGCTTCGATGCGCGCGGACGCAGGCTGTGGTTGGCGCGGCAGCCGTGTGATCTTGTCGAAGTGCATAACGCCCGGTGGGCATAATCGGATGGCGACAGC
>JALZCO010000117.1 GCA_030863015.1 Actinomycetota bacterium | reverse complement strand
CCTGTCGCCCCCTTCGCTGACGAGGTGTGACCATCCGCTGCCGACCTGGTGCGTCCCAACGATGGTGGTGTGATCGCGGTGCGGGTAAAACCCAGACCGGAACCTCCAGTGTTGTGACGCCGGTGTTGGGGGACCGCGAATGCGTGCACGTCGATTCGGCACCGCCCTTGTCACGGGGTTGCTGCTCGGGGCAGGCCTGATCACCGGGGTCGCGGCTCCCGCGCAGGCCGCGTCGCAACTGTCGCAACTGCAGCCAGGCGTCAAGACACCGGTGGCACAGGGCTACGGCGGCGCGGTGGTCTCGGACACCGCGGAATCAACACAGGCTGGGCTGGATGTGTTGGGCAAGGGCGGCACCGCCGCCGATGCTGCCGTCGCGGTGGCCGCCACGCTTGGCGTCACCGACCCTTACGTCGCCGGTATCGGCGGTGGCGGCTACTTCGTCTACTACGACGCGCGTACCCGTCGGGTGTCCACGATCGACGGGCGGGAGACCGCGCCGGCCACTGCCGGGCCGTCGATGTTCATCGACCCGGCGACCGGACAGCCACTGCCGTTGCCGGACGCGGTGACCAGTGGGCTGTCCGCCGGAGTACCTGGCACGCTGGCCACCTGGGAGCGGGCCCTGGCGCGATGGGGTCGCTTCGGGCTCGCCGAAAATCTGCGACCCGCCGAGGAAGTCGCCGAGCGCGGCTTCGTGGTCGACCAGACGTTTCACGAGCAGACGAGGCAGAACGCCACGCGCTTCGCCCAATTCGACTCGACAGCCAGACTGTTCCTGCCCGGTGGCACGCTGCCCGCGGTGGGTTCGGTGATGCGCAACCCTGACCTGGCAAAGACCTACCGGGAGATCGGCAAGCGTGGGATCGGTGAACTCTACGGTGGCCCGATCGGCGCCGATCTGGTCAACGCCGTGCAGCACCCGCCGATGGCTGCTGGTGCCACGCTGGTGGCCCGGCCCGGCCTGATGACGCTGCGGGATTTGCGGGCCTACGAGTCGTTGGACGCCGACCCGACGCACGTGAGCTACCGGGGCTTCGACGTGTACGGGATGGCGGCGTCCTCCAGTGGCGGTATCACCGACGGCGAAGCGCTCAACATCCTGGGAACTGTCGACCTGTCCGCGATGAGCCGGGTGCAGGCGCTGCACCACTACCTGGAAGCCAGCCGGCTCGCATTCGCCGATCGCAACCGCTATCTCGGCGACCCCCGGTATGTGGATGTGCCCGCGGACAAGCTGCTCTCGAAGTCTTTCGGTCACCAGCGCGCCTGCCTCATCGACCCTGCGAAGGCTGCTACCAGCCCGGTCGCGCCGGGAGATCCGTTCGTCCGATCGCGGCGCTGCATGCCAGTCGGCGCGGCCGTTACGGTGCCCGACCGGGGCCACCACACCAACCACTTCGTCGTTGCCGACCGGGCGGGCAACGTGGTGTCCTACACCAACACGATCGAGCAGCTGGGTGGCAGCGGGATCGTGGTTGGAGGTCGAGGGTTCCTGCTCAATAACGAGCTGACTGACTTCAACTTCGCTCCGACGCAGGGCAGCGCGCCCGATCCCAACCTACCGGCAGCCGGCAAGCGCCCACGCTCGAGCATGTCGCCGACCATTGTGCTCAAAGACGGCGAGCCGTTTCTCGCCCTCGGCTCACCAGGTGGCGCCACGATCATCACCACGGTGCTACAGATCCTGGTCAACCGGATCGACTTCGGCATGAGCCTTCCAGATGCGATCGCCGCGCCCCGCGCCTCCCAGCGCAATGCCGCCACGACGCAGGCCGAGCCCGCGTTCATCGCCGCAGCCACCACCCCTGGTCTGGAAACACTCGGGCACAGATTCGCGATCAGTGACACCTCGCCACTGGATCCCACCATCAAGATCAGCCCGGAGATCGGGGTGGCCTCAGCACTGGAGTTTCGCCCGCGTGGGAACGTGCTCGCCGCAGGCGAGCCCGTCCGACGCGGCGGCAGCGCAGCCGGCGTCCTCTGCCCCATCCCGTGAACCCACCCGCTACCCCCGGCGTGTCGCGCTCCCCTGCACACTGTGTCGTGCCCTCTTGCACGGCGTGTCGTGCCGCCCTGCCCAGCTCATCGCTACTCGACCAGGGGGACCTGTCCGTAAGCCGACGTGCCAGCAGTCACACCTTATGGAGGAACTGGGCGCGCTGCTCATCCAGCAGTTCAGCGGCTAGGCGGGCCAGGCCGGGGTGCTCGGTGAGCTCGGCATCGGTTTCGACGAGGTGCTGGGCCGCCTCTCGCGCCTGGCCGATCAAGTCCTCGTCGCGCAGCAGCGACAGCAGCTTGAGCGCGGAACGGCGACCGGATTGCACCGCACCGAGCACGTCACCCTCCCGGCGCAGCTCCAGGTCCAGCCGAGCAAGCTGGAACCCGTCAGTAGTCCGCGCCACGGCGTCCATCCGCTCCCTGGCGGCGGTGCCTTCTGGAGAATCGGTGACCAGCAGGCACAGCCCGGGATCCGATCCCCGGCCCACCCGGCCGCGCAGCTGATGCAGCTGGCTGACCCCGAACCGCTGAGCGTCCATGATGACCATGACGGTGGCGTTCGGCACGTCCACCCCGACTTCGACGACGGTGGTGGCTACCAGCACGTCGAGCTCCCCAGCGGTGAAGGATCGCATCACGGCGTCCTTCTCCTCCCCGGGGAGCCGGCCGTGTAATACCCCCAGCCGCAGCCCGGCCAACGGGCCGTCGGTGAGCTGCGGTGCCAAGTCGAGCACCGCAATCGGCGGGCGTCCGTTCCCATCCCCGTCTGAGGTGTCCTCCCCGGCAGCGTCCTCGCCGCCGATCCGCGGGCACACCACGTAGGCCTGCCTACCAGCAGCGATCTCCTCGGTGATCCGCCGCCAGACCCGGTCCAGCCAGCTGGGCTTCTCGCCCACCGGCACCACTGTGGTCGAGATCGGAGATCGGCCACCGGGCAGCTCGCGCAGCGCGCAGACCTCCAGGTCGCCGTAGACGGTCATCGCGACGGTACGCGGGATCGGCGTCGCGGTCATCACCAGCACGTGCGGGCTGGTGCCGTCGGCTGCCCTGCCGCGCAGCGCGTCGCGCTGTTCGACGCCGAAGCGGTGCTGCTCATCGACCACCACCATGCCGAGGTCGGCGAAGGACACCCGGTCCTGGATCAGGGCATGGGTGCCGACCACGATCCCCGCTGCACCGCTGGCCGCGTCCAGCAGGGCTTGCTTGCGGGCCCGTGCCGGCAGCGATCCGGTGAGCAGGGTGATCCGGGTGGCGGCGTCGGCCGATCCCAGTTCACCGGCCCGCCCGAGGTCACCGAGCATGTCGCGCAGGGACCGGGCGTGCTGGGCAGCGAGCACCTCGGTAGGCGCCAGCAGCACTGCTTGCCGCCCGGCGTCGACGACCTGCAGCATCGCGCGCAGCGCGACCACGGTCTTACCGGACCCAACCTCACCTTGCAGCAGCCGGTTCATCGGATGCTCGCTGGCGAGTTCAGCAGCCAACAGCTCGCCGACCCGTCGCTGGCCGGTGGTCAAGGTGAAGGGCAGTGCGGCGTCGAACGCGGCGGCCAGCCCGCCGTCTCGGCGCGAGCAGGCCGGCGCGGGCCGCAGCGCCGCATCCTGGCGCCGCTGCGCGAGGGTGAGCTGCACCGCCATCGCCTCGTCCCACTTCAACCGGCGGTGGGCCGCAGCGATCTCGGACCGGTCATCGGAACGGTGCACGGCCCGCAATGCGCCGCCCAGCCCCAGCAACTTGTGTTGCGCGCGTAGCGACTGCGGCAGTGGGTCCAGCGGTTCGTCTAGAACGTCGAAGACCTGGCGCACGCAGAGCTGGATCGTCCAGGACGGCAGATCCTTGGTGGCGGGATAGACCGGGATCAATGGCCGAGAGAACTCCGCGAGCTCGTCGGCGTCACCGTCGAGCAGTTGGTATCTGGGATGGGTGAGCTGCAAGGTCCGTTTCTTGCCGTACGTCGTCACCCGGCCCGCGAACAAAGCCTTCCGGCCGGGGGTCAGCGTCTTGTCCAGGCGCCACTGGTTGAAGAAGGTGAGGTTCAGGGTGCGGCTGCCGTCCCAGATCACCGCATTCTGGATGGTGCCCTTCTTGGTTTGCATCTGCCGTGAGCTGCAGCTACGGACCTCGGCGACGACCGTGACGTCCTCTCCCGGCGTGAGACCTGCGATCGGGGTGAGTTGGCCTTGGTCTGCGTACCGGCGCGGGTAGTGCCGTAGCAGTTCACCGACGGTGTGCAGGTCCAGATGCTCGGCCAGTAACGTCGCCGACTTCCCACCGATCACCCGATCCAATGCGTCGTCCATCCCGACCACCGCTCACTCCACCCCGATCAGCAGCATGCTGTCCGGCACGTCAGCGGTGTAGACCACCGTCTGGACCTCCGGATGCGCGGCGCGAAGATGCTTGATCAGCATGTCTCCCACGCCGTCCGGGGCATGCTGGCCGAGCAGCACCGTCACCAGCTCCCCACCCTCCGAGAGCATCGCCTCCGCCAATCGCCGAGCCGCAGCCAATGGGTCACAGTCGGTCAACACGACCTCGTCACCGACCATGCCCACGACATCGCCCGGCCGGCAGTGGCCGACCCACGTCAGCGTCGCTGCGCTGGCTACTGCCAGCTCCCCGCGCCGGGTCCCCGCCGCAGCCTCGGCCATGGCCATCAGATCGTCGGCCGCTGGCCGGTCAGCGTCATGCACCGCGAGCGCCGCCAATGCCTGCACCGCAGATGCGGTCGGGACGACTACCACTACCTGACCGGTGTCTCCGACGTGCGCAGCTGTGATCTCAGCGATCCGGGTTGCGGCGGCCGGACTCGCCAGCACGGTGATGTGCCGGGCGCGGGTGCCCGCGAGGACCGCAAGCAGCTCACCCGCGCTGCTGGTGGAGGAGGTGGTGAGGGCGCCCTCGCTGCGGAACAGGTCGGCCAGCCCAGAACCCGTAACCATGGCGAGCACCGCGTGGCCGGTGATGAAGCCGTCCGGCACCGTGGTGACGCCGGCCTGGTCAGCCCCGGGCTGCGTGGCACCGGGCCGGTCGGCACAGGGCCGATCAGTGAGGCGCAGCACGGTGATGCGGTGCGGCCGCCCGGCTCGAATACCCGCCTCGATCGCGGCACCGACATCGCAACAGTGGACGTGGACCTTCCACAGCGCTGCCGCTCCCCAGCCGGAGCTGACGATTGTCACACAGTCGCCTAGTTGAGCGAGCTCAGCGCGCAACGTGCCGGCGCGGGCCTCGTCGGTACTGTCGAGTGAGTACATCACCTCGTACTCGTAGCTTGAAGACCCGCCTTCCTGAGTCACTTGCAGTGCTGCCGCCGGGCGCGTGGGGGCTCCGGCGGTGACCGTCAGCCCCATGCCCCTGCACTCGGTGACGACTGTCAACAGTGCCTCCAGCAGCACAACCAGGCCGCGCCCGCCCGCGTCCACCACCCCAGCTGCGGCCAGCACGTCAAGCTGACGAGGGGTTTCGGCCAGTGCCCCGGCCGCGGCGATGGCGGCGGCTGCTGCCACGTCGCCAAGATCGTCGGATGGGACGCCTATGGCCGCCCGAGCCGCATCGTGCAGCACGGTCAGCACCGTCCCGGACACCGGATTGGACACCGCGGCCGTAGCCAGCTCACCGGCGCGGCGGAGTCCCTCTCGCAGCGCCACGCCATCCAAGGCAGCACCGATCGGGGCCTCAGCGAGACCGCGCAGTATCTGGGACAGGATCACTCCGGAGTTGCCCCGCGCCCCCGTCAGCGCGCCACGAGCCAGCACCGCCACTGTGCTGCTCGGCGGAGAGCGGTCGTCACCGTGATCCCGGAGCACCGCATCCAATCCGGCTCGCATGGTGGCCAGGAGGTTGGAACCGGTGTCGAAATCGGCGACCGGGAACACGTTGAGAGCGTCGATCTCGTCACGGTGCGCCGCGAGCGCATCGCAGCAGGTGGCAGCCCAGTGACGGATCGCCGCCCCGTCCAACGACTGCAACACTGCGGCTCCTCCTCACCGCTTCATGCGGGGCTGCGTTGAAGGCTACTCATCCCCGGTTCCGTCCCCGGTGTGCAGCACCGCTCACCACCCGGCTACCCTTGCCGGGAAATCTTCGCAACGATATTCAGGGAGTTTCTGACGTGGCTGCCGTGTGCGATGTTTGCGGCAAGGGACCGGGCTTTGGCATGTCGGTCTCGCACTCACATCGGCGGACCCACCGCCGGTGGAACCCGAACATCCAGACCGTCCGGGCGAAGATCGGCACCAGCGCACGCCGACGCCTGAATGTCTGCACCTCCTGCCTCAAGGCAGGCAAAGTCACCCGGTCCTGAACGCGCCCCCGGCCGTTGGTGGCGTCAGCAGACGAGGTTAGGGCAGGGTCCAGTCGACGGGGTCGGCCCCCAAGTGAGCGAGCAATCCGTTGGCGCGGCTGAAGGGGCGGGAGCCGAAGAACCCGCGGTCAGCCGACATCGGTGACGGATGTGCGGACTCGATACATGGCACGTCGCAGAGCATCGGACGCAGCGTGCGCGCGTCCCGGCCCCACAGGATCGCCACCAGCGGCTCCGCTGGACGTGCCACCAAAGCATGGATTGCCTGTTCGGTGACCTGCTCCCATCCCTTACCACGGTGCGACCCCGGCCGTCCGGGCTCGACCGTGAGCACCCGGTTGAGCAGCAGCACACCGCGCTGCGCCCACGGGCTGAGGTCTCCGTTGGACGGGGTGGGCAGCCCGAGGTCGTCGCTGTACTCCCGGAAGATGTTGGCCAGGCTGCGCGGCAGCGGCCGCACATCGGGCTCGACCGAAAACGACAGCCCCACCGCGTGCCCCGGGGTCGGGTAGGGGTCCTGGCCGACGATGAGTACCCGTACCTGGTCGAACGGCTGGGTGAACGCACGCAGGATGTTGGATCCGGCTGGCAGGTAGCGCCGTCCTGCAGCGATCTCCGCCCGCAGGAACATCCCGGCGGTGGCGATCTGCTCGGCTACCGAACTGAGTGCGCCGGCCCAGCCGGTCTCCACGATCTCATCAACAGCGGGCACGGTGCGGCAGCCTAGCGGCTGCTCGTGAGTGGGATTGCATGCCAGAACACTGTTTCGCACTCAGGAGGTGAAGTGCGCCCACCCTCCCGGGTCCTCATAGGGCGTGCCGTTGACGGTGACGCAACGGCCCTCTCGGACCGTGCCGATCGCGGTCCAGCCGGCGGGCAGGGTGGCTCCGGCGGGGAAGCTCGCCAGTAACGCGTGGTCTTCTCCCCCGGTGAGCACCCAGTGTCGCGCGTCAGCGCCCAGTGCTGAGGCCACTTCGCTCAGCCGGGAAGGTACCGGCAGCGCCGCCGAGTCGATGTCGATGCTGACGCCTGAGGCGTCGGCGAGGTGCCCAGCGTCGGCGAGCAAGCCATCCGAGACGTCGATCATCGCCGTGGCACCCGCCGCAGCGGCCTGCGGCCCCGCGCCGTAGGGCGGCTCGGGTACGCGATGTGCACTCACCACCCCTAGTGGAGATCTGAATCCCCGGCGCAGCACGGCGAGGCCAGCGGCCGACCAACCCAGCCTTCCGCACAGCCCCAGCACGTCCCCTACCTGAGCACCGGCCCTGGTGACCGGCGCGCGGCCCTGCAGGTCACCAAGTGCGGTCATCGACACGACCAGCTCAGCAGCGTTCACCACATCCCCACCGACAATGCCCACGCCGGCCTGCAAGGACTCCTCCCACATCCCGCCAGCAAGATCGTCTACGGTAGACACCAGGGTGCGGCCGGGCACGGCCAAGCCCACGACCAGCCCGGTGGGTACCGCACCCATCGCCGCTATGTCCGCCACATTGGCGGCCACCGCTTTGCGTCCGACCTGGTGCGGTGTGGACCAGTCCAACCGGAAGTGCACCCCCTCGACGAGCACATCGGTGCTGACCACCACTCGACCGTCCGCAGCACTGAGCACCGCTGCATCGTCGCCTGGACCGAGCAGTGTGGCCGGGGACAGATCCCGCGCCGAGGTGATCCTGGCGATAAGGCCGAACTCACCCAGATCGGCCACCGAGCTGGTTTCCGGCAGCGGCACGTTCCAGGTGGTATCACCAGCAGGGCACACGGCCACACCCCCGATCCAGGGTAGGTTTCGTTCCTACTCCGTTCGAGTCACCAAGATGAAGGGCCACGCCGTGGTTCAGGCATACATCCTCATTCAGACTGAAGTCGGCAAGGCCGCTGCGGTGGCTGCCGCGGTCGCCAGCCTGCCCGGCGTCGCGAGCGCGGAGGACGTCACTGGACCCTACGACGTCATCGTGCGGGCCGAGGCCGTCGACGTGGACCAGCTGGGGCAACTGGTGGTGGCCAGGGTGCAGAACGTAGACGGCATCACCCGCACGCTGACCTGCCCTATCGTGCACCTGTCCTGAAGGCAGCTGCAGTGGCGGAGTCAGCCGACCTCCCGCGCTGGTTGCTCGGCATCGCGTTAGCCCTGCCAGTGGCGCTCGTGGTGGCGGTACTCATCGTCGCTGCACAGGTACGGGGTCAACCTCGGGGTCCGGTCGGGTTGGTCAACGTCCCGGCACCAGCGGCCGACTCGGCGGACTGCAGGCGGCTGCTGGCCGCCCTGCCCGACAAGCTGGACGGCGGCGAGCAAGGTGCCCTGCAACGACGGCGATTGGCTGGTCCAACCCCGTCCGGCGCAGCTCCGGCCGGCGCGGCCGCGTGGGGTGAGCCGCCGGTGGTGCTGCGCTGCGGACTCGACCGGCCTACCGCTCTCACCGCGACCTCGCGGCTGCTGACGATCTCCGGAGTGCAGTTCCTCAAACTACCCAGCCCCGGTACGAGTACCTGGGTTGCTGTGGATCGCCCCGTCTACATTGTGGTGGACCTACCCCCGGCGACCGGCAGCGGACCGCTGCAGCAGGTCGCCACCGTCATAGCGGACATCCTGCCGCAGCGCGAGGTGAACATCCCGCGCTGATCGCGTTAAAGCTGGTGCAGCCCGGCCAGCACCCGCTCCATCAGCGAAAGGTCCGGTGGCCTCCCGGCCTCAGTCGGGTTGCGATGCACGTACACCAAGCCGGTGTCGATCATGTCGGCGAGTAGTACCCGAGCTACCCCTAGCGGCACCGCGAGCAGGGCAGCGACCTCGGCGACGGAGCGGACATCCACACACAGCCCAGCGATGGCTGAGTGTTCTGCCGAGCTCGTTGTGGCGACGTCTCGACCTATGTCGCTGGTGGACACCAAAGTCTCGACAGCGAGTTCCTGCACCGGTCGGGTCCGACCCCGGGTCCAGGTGTAAGGACGGACGATGAACCGGAAGTCCTCCGGCCCTTGCCATTCATCGTTATCGGCCGTCTCGACGGCCGACGTACCGGTGGGAGGCTCGACCGGGTCGCCGGAGACCTCGGTGAGCTCGGTGGGCTCATCAGCGACGTCATCGTCGTCTGGTTGTGCGTGCCGGGCCCGATAACTATCTCGGTTCCGATCAGGTGCGATGTCGTCGACCGCGTCTTCGATGCGCCTCGTGTCGTGCTCACCGGGCGAAACACCGTTGTTGCTGTTGAATGAAGGAAAAATCGGGACGCCTCCCCGCAAGCCGCCGAGACCGTACACACGGTCGCGACCGAGGACGCAGTGGCCCGTCTCCGTCCGTGCGGGGAACGCCCACTCCGACACGGACGAACCCACCTACTCAACTAACCGTTCGAGGATTGGACGCTGGAATTCACCCGAATGGCGCACGGACTCAGCGCAGGCCAATCCCCCGGGCCATTGCGGTGTCGATCAGAGTGGAAAGCAAAGTGGGGTAATCCACACCGGTCACCGCCCACATCCGGGGGTACATCGAGATCGGTGTGAAGCCAGGCATCGTGTTGATCTCGTTGACGGTCAACGCCCCGTCGGGTCCGACGAAGAAGTCGACCCGGGCCAGGCCTTGGCAGTCCAGCGAACGGAACGCAGAAACGGCCATCGCTCGCAGTGCGGTGGTGACGTCGTCATCGAGCTTGGCGGGGATATCGAACTCGCAGGCGTCGTTGAGGTACTTGGCGTCGAAGTCGTACCAGCCCGCGGCGCCCGCGGCCACCACGCGGATCTCCGCAGGTAAAGATGCTTCGATCCGGCCGTCGGGAAACTCCAGTACGCCGCATTCGATCTCCCGGCCGATCACCGCCGCCTCCACGAGAACCTTGGGATCGACAGCGCGAGCGGTGGCGATCGCCGAGTCCAGCTCGGACCAGTCCAGCACCTTGCTGATACCCGTCGACGAGCCCGCTCTGGCCGGTTTGACGAAGACCGGCAGGCCCAGCCGCCGGCGCTGCTCCGAGGTGAGCGTGGCGTGATCGGAGCGCAGCACCACGGCATCGGTGACCGGCAAACCCTCCATCCCCAGCAGCTTGCGGGCGAACTCCTTATCCATTGCCGCCGCGCTGGCCAGCACGCCCGAGCCGACATAGGGTAGGCCAGCCAGCTCCAACAACCCCTGAATCGTGCCGTCCTCACCAAACGCCCCGTGCAGCACGGGGAACACCACATCGACTCCGGAAAGGACCTCGCCGGATCGAGGGCCTGCGATGCGCACCAGTTCTGGCCTGGTCGGATCACCGGGTAACGCAAGCGCCACTGCGGCGCCATCGACGGCGGGAAGTGCCCGGTTCCGGATCGCCAGTTCGGCTGGCTCTCCGGTACCTAACACCCAGGCGCCATCAGGGCTGATACCCACCGGGATGACATCGAATCGCGCCCGGTCCAAGTGGGTCAGGACGCTGCCTGCCGACACGCAGGAGATCGCGTGCTCGCTGCTGCGACCGCCGAAAACAACGGCGACGCGCAGTCTGCGATCCGTCATGGCGGCAGACCCTACTACCGGGCTACCGGTGACCTACCCGGGTAGCACGAACTTCACACGGCCATTCCCGAAAGCCACTTACTTCAGAGACCGTAGTAACCATGACCCTGTCTCCCACCGCACGTAGCACGCTGCGCCGGCACCGCGAGCGAGCTCGCCACGACCCCGCCGAGCTGTACGCCCTGCTGGATTCCGCGTTGATCTGCCATCTCGGGTTGGTGCTTGATGGCTCCCCGGTGGTGCTGCCCACCGGCTACGGTCGCGACGGCGACACGCTCTATCTGCACGGCTCCAGTGGCGCAGTAAGCCTGATGACGGCCGCGCGGGGAGCGCCGGTCTGTGTCACGGTGACCCAGCTCCACGGTGTCGTCTATGCCCGCTCGGCGTTCCACCACTCCATGAACTACGCCAGCGCCGTGATCCACGGCACAGCGCGAAAGGTCACCGATGGCAATGAGTTGCGGCACGGTCTTCGCACGCTGGTCGAGCACCTCGCGCCCGGCTCCTGGCAACACAGCCGCCAGCCCACCCGCAAGGAGCTTGCCTCCACCACGGTGCTGGCCGTGCCGCTTGATGAGGCTTCGGTGAAGGTCCGGACGGGACCACCGGTGGACGACGACTCCGACCTGGTGGCAGCCCGAGCGTGGGCCGGCGTACTCCCGCTGACCACCCAATGGGGCACCCCAGTCCCGTGCCCCCAGCTACCCGCCACCTTCCCGATACCCCACCACGTCCTGTCCCGTCCTCCCCTGCCCGATCCCTGACATGGAGACATAAGGGCCTATCGGTGCCGTCATAGCCCCGATATGTCTCCATGTCGGCGGAGTGGGCGCTCGGGGTGCTGGATGGGGAGGCCTTGGGCTGCCCAGGCGTGGAAGCCACCGATCACATCCGTGGCGCGGTGAAGACCCAGGCTGCGCAGCGAGTCCGCGGCGAGGCTCGAGGCATAGCCCTCCGAGCAGAGCACGATCACCTGCAGATCGTAGCCGGTGACTTGCGGCAGCCGGGCATCACACGCTGGATCGACACGCCACTCCAGATGGTTGCGTTCGACCAGCAGCGCACCCGGTACCTCTCCGTCCGCGGCGCGCTGCCAGTCCGGGCGGATGTCCACCAGCAGGGCCCCTGCGGCAAGGGCGTCATGCGCCTGGGCGGGGGTAACCCGCTGCAGCCGCGAACGCGCCTGCGCCAGCATCTGGTCGATATCGTGTGCGCCGTCGGGGCGGCTCACCAGTCCACCCCGGGCTGTTCCACCCCGGCATTGCGCAGTTCTCCGGACTCCATCTGGTAGCAGTTCATCACCGACAGGCCCGGGGTATAGACGTGCACGCTCACCGCCGGGACCGCGCCGGTGTTGATGACTTGGTGAACGTAGTGCGGGCCAAAGGCACGGCAGTGCCCGGCAACCAGTGCCCGGGTGACCTCTACCGGGGACCGGCCTGGCTTGACGGTCACCACCCGCTCGGTCAGCGTGCCCGCCGCGATCGCGAAGGCCCCCGACGCCAGCCCGTGGTCGTGTAGCTCGGTGCCTTGGCCGGGAAGCCAGGAAAGCAGCCATACCTCGCGTTGCTCGGTGCGCTCGAGCAACCGGTACCAGCGAGTGTCGGCGCGGTAATCGACCAGGGGCCGCCACCGCTCCGGATGGGCGGCCAGCATCATGGCGAAGCTGGTAGGGCCGCCGGAACGGACGATGCCGGCAGCGGGGACGGTGAGGTCAGGGACGGCGTACACGGGATTCCTCCACGAAGTCGGTGAACCGACCGCGCGGGAGTCACCACCCGAGCTGGGTGGGCACTTAAACAG
>JALZCO010000105.1 GCA_030863015.1 Actinomycetota bacterium | reverse complement strand
GTGCGGTGTTCCTGGCTGGCTTCCGCGAGGCCGTCAGGGTGGCGGTGCCGCTGGTCGCGGCGTTTCTCCTGCTGAATGCGGTCATCGTGGTGGTCGGGCTGGCACGCAGCATCGGCGAGCCGGTGGTGCTGCAGCGGTGGCTGGAGGCCCTGCTGAGCAGCGGAGACCCCGGCAGCGTGGTCTTGACGGCGTTCCTAGCGTTTCCCCTACTGGTGCTCGGCCTATCCGGATTCGAGACAGGGGTGAGCATGATGCCGCTGGTCCACGCCGACGGCCACGACGAGCAGCAGCGCCTGCGCAACCGGATCGTCAACACCCGAAAGTTTCTGACCCTCGCCGCCCTGATCATGAGTGGCTACCTCATCACGACCAGCTTCATCACGACGGTCCTCATTCCACCGGCGGAATTCGAGGCGGGCGGCCGGGCTAATGGTCGCGCCCTGGCCTATCTCGCTCGCGAGTACCTAGGCGACACCTTCGGAACGGTCTACGACATCAGCTCAATTCTCATCCTTTGGTTCGCCGGAGCGTCCGCGATGGCGGGTCTGATCAACATCGTGCCGCGCTACCTACCCGGTTACGGGATGGCCCCGGAGTGGGCGCGCGCGGTGCGGCCGGTCGTGCTGGTCTACACCACGGTGACGATCGTGATCACGACCCTGTTCCGTGCCGACGTGGACGCCCAGGCCGGCGCCTACGCAACAGGCATTCTGGCCATGATGATGTCGGCGGCGTTCGCGGTGACCGTGTCCGCTCGGCGGCGTCGGCGACCGCGCGCGGTCCTTGGATTCGGGCTGGTCACGCTGATCTTCACCTACGCACTGATCGCGAACATCATCGAGAAGCCGGACGGCATCGTAATCTCACTGGCGTTCATCACCGGAATGATCATCACTCACTCGTATCACGGTTGAGCCGGACAACCGAGCTGCGCGCCGACGACATCCAATTCGACGACCAAGCCGCTCAGTTCATCCAGAACAGCTGCCAGCACGGACAGCTACATATCATCACGAACAAGCGCCAAGCCGGAGACCTCGCGGAATACCGGGACAAAGAGCTGGAGCAACGTGACCTCAACCCGATCCCCCCGCACGCTCCCATCGCCTTCTAGAAGTCGACGTGACTGACCCGTCAGAATTCTCGCGGATACTCAACGTGCGTGGAATTGACATCGACGGGTACCGAGTCCTCCGCACGCAAAGCCCCGCAGTACCCAATGCACTCGCCGCGATCATCCTCCGAATCCGCGACGAGACCGGGGTACGCCCGCATCTGCACTTCCAATGGTCAGAAGGCAACCCACTGACGCACCTCCTGCGGTACATCCTGCTCGGGCAGGGGGAAACCGCTCCACTCACCCGCGAGATACTCCGCGAAGTCGAAAAGGGACGTCACCCGCCGCCCCGTGGTTCATGTGGGCGGCTGACCACAGCTGAAACACGACATTGATGGCCGAGCCACCCCGGATCGAGCACCGGGCAGCAGCATGCTGAGGAGAGTTCGGGTTTTTTGTTACTGCTCGGGCGGAACCACCGGCAGGGACTTCATGTCAGCCAAGGGGTAGACGTCAAAGTGGGAGAAGTTGTAGACAGGGGCCTGCGCCAATAGCATTTCCAACTCGTCGTTGGACTCGACGTTGAAAATCCACGCCCCACCGTGATACCCAACGATGTGGTAGCGGCTGACCACCTTGCCCCTGTCTTCAAGAGGCTTGGCGTAGTCAGGCATCCGCAGCACCGTCTTCATCATCTCCGCCGATAGCCTGGAAATCTCCATCTTCCATACGACCAGGAACTTCATTCCGACCTCCTCACCAGGGGTACCATCGCTCGACGCCACGTTAGGCTGTCACGCCCGGCGACCCGACTTGGGTCAGCCCGGACAACGGCCGCATGAGGGACGTGCCTAACCCGACCAGGTGGTTGAGCGGTACAGCGTGCGCTGTTCCTGCCCGCTAATCACCGGCGCGGCGGCGTGTGCACGGGGGCTAGTAGGGATAGGGCGCTACCTCATCCAAGTCGTCGCGGCGTTGTGCGCCCCGCATCAGCAGCGCGACCAGTGCCCCGGCGATGAAGCCGAGCACGTGGGCCAGGTAGGCAACCGATCCCGCCGGGGACAGCGCGTAGCCGACGGTGTAGATCCACTGCAGTAAGAACCACATGCCTAGCACTAGCCAGGCGGGCAGCCGCAGCGGGATGAAGAGCAGCAACGGCACCAGGCTCCACACTCGCGCCCGCGGATAGAGAACGAGATACGCCCCGAGCACTCCGGCAATGGCACCGGAGGCGCCGATGAGCACCTCGCTTAAGTCAGGATTGGTGAGGGCGAAGCCGTAGGTGGCGACCACACCACACGCCAGGTAGAACACCAGGTACCGGAGCCGGCCGAACCGATCCTCGACGTTGTTGCCGAAGATCCATAAGAACAGCATGTTGCCGAGCAAGTGCAGCCAGCTGCCGTGCAAGAACAGCGAGGTCAGCGCCGAAAGCATCGGGATTTTGTGGTAGCTCGGGCGAGTGAGAACGCAGCCCGCACCTCGCTCGTCCACCCCGATCCGCCCGTCCACAACCAGTGCCTGCGGCCGGTTGTGCACCAGCTCGACGGGGATCGCCGCGTAGCGCTCATAGAACGCCTGCTGCCGGCAGATCTGCGCCAGGCTGGCCGCACCTGTCACCGCGGTCGCCGAGACGGGTGTGAGCAGGAAAACGACAATGTTCGCCGCGATGAGCACGTAGGTGACCCACGGTGTCCGACGCACCGGGTTAACGTCACGGACCGGGATTACCATTTCGCCAGCTTGCGCGGCCGCCGCCCGTAGTGCGAGCGGGCGGCGTTACGTTCTCGGTGCGTGGTAAAGCGCCAGCCACGGCGATCAGGCTGTTACGTTGGCGGGATGACGGCTCGGCTGGGCAGGGCCGTCGCGGGGCGGTGCCGATGACGACGACAGCGGTCCTGGAGTAGTCCCCGGCTCGTCTTCGACAAGGGTGTGGATCTAGGCCCTGGACATACTCGCCTGGGCAGTCTGCCAGGCCTGCAACACCTCGGTGGACAGTCGGCCTCGGTCGCTGACGCTGTGACCGTTCTTTCTGGCCCACGCACGGATCGATTTCAGCGTTTCGCGGTTGTAGCCAGCGGCGCTACCGTTGCTCTTGACGGCTCGGCCTGGGCGTGAGCCGCTGCGACGCCGTCCACCGATCTTTCGGCCGGCGTTGACATATGGAGAAAGCGCATCGCGCAGCTTCGCACTGTTCTCGTCAGTCAGGTCAAGCTCGTAGGTCATGCCATCGAGCGCGAACTCGACTGTGTTGATGTTCTCGGCCTCTTCGCCAGTCAGGTCGTCGATCAGCGTGACGATGGTCTTCTGCGCCATGGTGGGAATCTCCTTCGTCGAATCATTTCAGGGTGTTGTACACACCAACGCAGTTTTTATCACATCGCGAAACATGCACGGTAGCGGGGTCAGGAGTGGGCAGGTGCGCTAAGGAATGTGTCGCGAAGGCTGTATAGGCC
>JALZCO010000066.1 GCA_030863015.1 Actinomycetota bacterium | reverse complement strand
GCCGTGGGCTTGATTGCGCGAGGTGACCGAGCGGTGCCGGTGACGGTGCAGGCGCGCACCCGGTTGCTCCCGGCGCCGGGTTCGACATCGTCGTCCCGGTCGAGCTGTCGCGGATCCGCCGCCAGCTCACGATTCACGTTATCGAACCCAGCCGCGCCCGAACCTGCCCGACGCCTGGTCCGACTGGCGACGACGCCACCAATACCGCCCGAACCAGCCACTACCAGCGTCAGGAAGTCTTATGGAAGTGACGTTCATCCTTACCGGAAGACATCAAAGGAGCTGTGTAGTCCCGCCTGATGCTTGACGTTGCGGTCCCAGCTGATGCTTGACGTTGGGCCTGATCGGCTTTCCTATCGCCGTTCGATGTGGACGGTGATGGGGGGTCGGGATTGGCTCTGGTGGACTTGTCTGTTGTCGAGCAGCGCTACCGTGCCGTGCTGGCGGTCGAGCGTGGCGAACAAAAGATCGTGGTGGCGGCCCAGTTCGGGGTATCGCGCCAAACGCTGCATACCTGGTTGACCCGGTATGCCCGAGACGGCCTGGCCGGGTTGATGGACCGCACCCACAGGCCCGAGTTATGCCCGCATCAAGCCGATGCGGCGGTGGAGACCCGGGTGTGTGAGCTGCGTCGCGAACACCCCTGGTGGGGGCCCCGGCGGATCGCTCATGAGCTGGCCCGCACCGCTGCCGAGGGCAGCACACCGCCGGGAAAATCGACGGTGTATCGCATCCTGGTTCGCCACGGTCTGATCGAGCCGGGCCGCCGGCGGCGGAAACGCCGTGACTACCGGCGCTGGCAGCGCGAGACACCCATGGCGTTATGGCAAATAGATATCGTCGGCGGCTTGATGCTGGCCGATGGCACCGAATGCAAGGTGGTCACCGGGGTCGATGACCACTCCCGGTTCTGCGTCATCGCCACGGTCGTGGTCCGCGCCACCGGGCGGGCAGTGTGCCTGGCGTTTGCCGAGGCGCTACGCCGCTACGGCGTCCCCGAAGAAGTGCTCACGGACAACGGCAAACAATTCACTGATCGATTCGGCAAGGGCGGAGAAGTGCTGTTTGACCGCATTTGCCGCGACAACGGCATCACCCATCGGCTGACCGAACCCGCCTCACCGACCACCACGGGGAAAGTGGAGCGCTTCCACAAAACTTTCCGCCGCGAATTCCTCGACCACGCCAAACCCTTCGACACCCTGCTCGCGGCTCAGGCCGCGGTGGATACCTGGGTGAGTAGCTACAACTGCGACCGTCCCCACCAGTCGCTGGACATGGGCTATCCCGCCGATCGGTTCGCCCCCAGCCAACAAAACAGAGCAGCCGAGGACCTGCTGCCGCTGCGGCTGCCAGCCACCCTCCAGCCCGCCGGCGCACCGCAGGCCCCGGCCGTCCCTAGCTCGGCCACACCCATCCCCGTGGAGTCGGTGGAGTCGGTCGAAGCGGTTCGGGAGGATGCCGACACACCACCGGCTCCGGTGGTCTATCAAAGCGGCCCGGTGGAGTTCGACCGGGTCGTGCCGGCCTCGGGCAACCTCGCCGTGCGCGGCAAACAGTTCTGGCTCGGGCCCGCCCGCGCCGGGGTCACCGTCACCTTCTGGGCCGATCACGACGTCATCCACCTGAGCATCGCCGGTGCCCGGGTCAAAACCATCCGCTCGCACCTCTCCGCTACCGACCTGGCAGCCCTGGCTGCCACCGGTGGTCGCCCCGCCGGCCCCTCACCGCTGCCCCCGGCCCAACCCGGCGCCGCCCTGGAAGTCGATCGCACGGTCTCTGCGGGAGGTCTGGTCTCTCTCGGTCAGCACCGGCTGCTCGCCGCGGAGATCCTCGCTGGTCGCCGGGTGAGTGTCCGCATCGAAGACGCCACCCTGATGTTCTTCGATCCCGACACCCGCGAGCTGCTGCGCACTCGCGCCAACCCGCTGAGCTATCACCAGGCCCGCATCCTGCGCGGCGCTCGCCCCGCCGGCCCACCACCCCGACCCTCGGTGGAGCCGGTCACCATCCAACGCCGGGTATGGGACACCGGGGTCATCATGGTCGCCGGCCAAAAACTCGCCCTCGGCCGCAGCCACGCCCACAGCGTCGTGACCGTCCACGTCGCCCAGCACACCATCACCGTCGATTTCCCCGACGGCGCTCAGCGCACCTTCTCCCGCACCAGTACCCAACCCGTCCGTAGCTGGAAAGCCCACCGACCCCGCATCCCGCACACCGATGACCAACCGGCGGCAGGCACATGAAATACCTGGTCACCACCACTCGGGCGGCGCAGTCTCCGGGTCGGCCCCTCCAGCCTCCAGGGTGCTGCGCATCGCTGACGCGACCGCCTCCGGCGGCCCTGGACCCTGGAGCCTTTGCCGACCCTGCGCCAGGATCACCCCGGGGCAGGCCACCGCCTGCCCAACACCACGCGCCGCCCGAGCTCACCACGAACCCGGCCGACCGTGGACACACAACCCCCTACGTTTCCTAGCCCCAACGTCAAGCATCACCCGGGACTAAAACGTCAAGCATCAGCTGGGACCAGACAAAGAAGCGGACAATGGACGTCATGAAGCCCCCGCTTCCTGGCTGGTGCTGCGGCGTCGCGTCAGCCAGTAATGCCCATCCATGCGGCGAAGCTGCTTAGGGTGTCTGAGCGTCGCCGTTCGGACCGTGCCAGGGTCAGCACCGTCTCGGCGACCATGGGGTGATACCGAGTCTGCTGTGGCGCGGTGCGCCGGGCGATGTTCAGTGCTTCCAGTGCCTTGGCGTGGTCACCGTGTAAGAGCCAGGCACGGCCAAGGTCAATGTTGTGGTG
>JALZCO010000047.1 GCA_030863015.1 Actinomycetota bacterium | reverse complement strand
TGTTGCTCGGCGACGGGCCGCGCGCCGACCCGCAGCTGGCCACTGTGTTGGCTTACCTGCTGCTGCCGCAGATTCTGTTCTATGGCTTGTCCGGGCTATTCGGGGCGATTCTTCAGGCCCGTAGCGTGTTCAGCCCACCGGCCTGGGCGCCCGTGCTCAATAACCTCATCGTGCTGGTGTCTCTGGGCATCTATGCCCTGGTACCGGGTGAGATCACCATCAACCCAGCGCGGATTAGCGAGCCGAAGCTATTGGTCCTAGGCCTGGGCACGACCGCGGGCATCATCGCGCAGGCGCTGGTGCAGCTGCCGGGCCTGCGCCGAGCAGGCTTTCACTTCCGCTGGCGATGGGGCTGGGACCCCAGGCTGACCCAGGCCGGTGGGATGGCGGCCTGGTTCCTGCTCTATGTATTGGTCGGCCAGCTCGGCTTCGTGGTCACCACGCGGGCGGCAGCGCAGGGTGAGCCGGGTGGAGTGGTGATCTACAGCGTGGTGTGGTTGCTGCTGCAACTACCCTACGGCGTGCTCGGTTACTCGCTGCTCACGTCGATCATGCCACGGATGAGCCGGGCGGCGGCGGACGCCGACTGGCGCGGAGTGGTGAAGGACCTGTCGCTGGCCAGCCGCTACCTCACGGTGCTGCTGATCCCGATCACCGTGATCTTCACCCTCGCTGGCGAACAGATTGGGGTCGCGCTGTTCTCGCTGGGCAAGGCGGGTAGCGATGCCGAGCGCCTCGGTGCTGCGCTGGCGGTCTCGGCCTTCGGCCTGCTGCCGTTTGCGGTGACGATGCTGCAGTTGCGGGTTTTCTACTCGATGGCCGATGCCCGCACCCCAACCATGATCAACGCGTTGATGGTGGCGGTGAAGGTCCCGTTGCTGTTGGCCTGCCCGGCGCTGCTCGCCGGCGCCGATGTCGTGCTCGGACTCACCGCGGTCAACTCGCTGTCGTGCGTACTGGGCACCATCATCGGGCAGCTGTGGCTGCGCCGGCGGCTGGGCCGGGTGGAAACCAAGCGCACCCTGATCACCCTACGGAATTGCCTACTGGCGGCGGTGCCGGCGGTGGGCGCGGTGCTCGGGTTGCGTGCCCTGCTCGACCTCAATGGCAGCAGTGGCGCTGTCTGGGGAGCATGGTTGGACCTGGTACTCACCACGGTCGTCGTCGGCGTGGTGATGGCTGTCGCCCTGATCGCACTACGCACCCCGGAGCTCATCGAGGCGATCCGGGCCGCGATCGGGACGCGCCGGGCACCCCTGCTGGCGCGGTGGACCCGGCAACCGCCCGAACAACCCCCGAATGGTCCTAAGGAGCCGTAGACTTGACAATTACCTCACTGATACCTCGCGCGTTGCATTTCGCGAGGTGCGTTGGGTGTTGCGTCGGGGAAACGCTGCGCCGCGAAACCCCGGGGCAGCGAAAGAACGCGGGGAGGTAGATCAGACCTGTGAGCGGTGACTCAACGGGGGCGGGAACCCACCGGCCCAGCTCCCCGTGGCCGACCCCCGGCGCGCTTGTCGGCAAGGGTCGTTACCGCTTGCTGTCCGAAGTGGGCCGCGACGACCGCGGCGGCGTCCGGCTGTGGCGGGGGCGCGATCTGGTGCTGGACCGTGACGTCGCGCTGACCTTGTTCATCGCGGTGCCGCACGATTCCGGCGCGGTAGGGGTGGTCCGCGCCGCGGTGGCGCGCGCGTTGCGTTCGGCTCGTTTGGAAGCGGCGGGTGCGGCGCGGGTGCTTGATGTGCTGGAGCCCGACGCCAGGTTCGGCCCGACCGTCGCGGTGGTGGTCGCGGAGTGGACCCGAGGTCGTGGCCTGGCCGAACTACTGGACGACGAGCTGCCACCGCCGGCGATGGCAGCCGGCATCTTGGCGCCCCTCGCCGATGCGGTGGACGCCGCGCACAGCGTCGGCCTGGTCCTGGGCTGCGACCATCCGCATCGGATCAGGGTGACCCACGACAGGCAGGCGCGGCTGGCCTTTCCTGGTCCACTTCCGATGACCGGGTCCCAAGACGACATCCGCGGCCTGGGCGCGATGCTGTACCTGTTGCTCACCGGATACTGGCCGTTGCCCGGTGGCCCGGGCAACTTGCCCACCGCACCGCTGCACTCCGACGGCTCCCTGGTCAGCCCCTCGACGCTGCGGCCGGGTGTGCCGGTGGAGCTGTCCACCCTGGCGCTGCGCAGTCTCGCGGATCCAGGCACCGGCGGCGGCGTGCACACCGGCGCCGCCGTACGGGAGGTGCTCGAGCTCAATGCCACCAGCGTCGACGACCGCAATGGCCGGCACAGTCGCACCGCGCCGACCAGCCCCGAACGGGCCCGCCGCCAACGCCGGATGAAGCTGAGCGTGTCGATGGCGGTGCTGGCCACCACCACCCTGCTGATCCTCGGTTACGGCGGCATGCAGGTGCTGTCGGTGTTTGTCGACGCTGGGGGTACCCCACTGG
>JALZCO010000045.1 GCA_030863015.1 Actinomycetota bacterium | reverse complement strand
ACGGGTGAAGCGCAGTTCGACGTTTCTTGGCTTCTCACCGGCCACGGGTACCTGCTCGTGCCGCACGGTCATCCGCTCCCAGCCGTCACCGAAGCGGTACTTGCCATGGTCGTTCGGATCGAGCTGGTAGACGTAGAGATCTTCTTGATCCATCCGGAAGATCGTGAGCCCGAAGGCGATGGTGCCATTGTGGCCGAGTGAAATACCCGGCTGAGCGGGCTCTCCCGCGCCGATCACGTCGAGGCCGGGGGCGGAAAGATGCGCGATGTACCGCAGCGACGGTGCCGAATAGGCACGGTGTGGATCGTTGGCCAAGATAGGCTGGCCGGTTGCCGTCCTGCTCGGCGCGATGGTCCAGTTATTGCTGCCCTCCATCAGCTCCTCGGACGTGATCGGCATCGCATACAGGTCCGCGCCGGTGAACTCGACATTCTGCGTGGCCAATTCGTAGGTGTGCAGAACATCGTCCGGAACCACGCAGGGGTCGAACCCGGCGGGCACGGAGGTGCGCCAGTCCGGCTCGAGCCTGACCCGCACCTGGTCGGCTTGCAGGCCAGCCACGCACGCGACCCGAGACCGCGCCACCTCGCTGGTGAGATTCCTTGTCAGGCCATGGCTCCGGATCCGCACGACATCCTCCGGCCGCCAGCGAGCGGGGGTATACCCGAGCCGCCGGAACTCCTCCGGCAGCAACTTAGGATTCCGTGCGAGCCAGTCCACATAGGCGTTGACGCCCGCCGTGAACCGAGTGGCCGCCATTGCGGCCTCAGGCCCGTAGCTGTCCCATTCTGCCGTCATATCGCCGCGGTAGAGGAACAGTCTGGTGGCCGCGTCCTGATCCACATAAGACGACCCGAAGACCTCGGACAGCAGGCCGAGACCCCGGCGGCGCCACAGATCGATCTGGAACAGCCGATCCCGCGCGGCGTTGAAGCCTTGGGCGAGGAAGATATCCTCCGTGCTTTGCGCATAGACGTGCGGCACACCCCACCTGTCCAGGATCAGCTGCGCGGGCCGGTTTAGACCGGGGACGAAGTACACCGAAGACTCGCCACCAGCTACGGGAACTGATGCGGTGAGCCCGAGCACGATCACCAGCGTGGTGCTCATCAACGCCACGGCACGTCCTAACCCGCGCCGGCGAAAGAGGCGTTGAGACATTACTCAATTCCGCTCAAGACGAACCACACCGTGACCGGGTTCATGGGAGCTACGGCCCGGTTCGACACCTGGTGTCGGTCAACATCAACACCGGCCGGGCTCACCACCCGACCTTTCGGTTCGCGACGCTACCCGCTTGTGTTGCACTGTGGTTACTTCTGGCCGGCGGCACTGCGGGATGGTCTCTTCACCGATGTCCGAGGTATGCGGCGAAGATCCAGCCGCCGTGGAAGCCGAACGGGTTGCACGCCGGGCACGGTTGCGACGACAGCTGCAGATATGCGGTGTCTGAGGGTGAGCCTCAGCACTCGCACAACTTGAATGCGAAGTCGATCAATATGGCTCGCAACTTAGGAGCATCTTGGAAGGGCTACGGGCCTGAACGGCACGTGGCCACAGTGCCGATTGCTGATTACGCTCGGCCGCATCCGTTGAAGGTGAGCAATGCCGCGCGTCTGCCCAGGAATCGAGGTGCGCATGGGTCTTGCCCCGGGCCGCCTTAAGCACGGTAAGTAGCTCGCGCGCGTGAGCTCGAGGCGCTCCCGGTCGATCACGAAGGTTCCAGCGGCCCCAGCACCTTCGAGATGGCTGCCTCTGTCAGAGGACCTTCCAGTGGCGGAGACTGTGGGATGGCACCGTGACGGGGGAGTGCGGGACTGATCTGCGTGGCGCGATCTTAAGACGACGCAGATCTAACGGGCACAATGGTCGGCCAGGGTGCGTGGCCACGACAACTCAATCGCCCGGTGGCTTTCAACTTGACAGATCGCGTAGTTCGAGTTCTGTCTAATAAGAGAATGTAAAGGTATTGAGCGTCGCGACCCGTCCTCTCGGATGGCGGCCGCAGGACGCACCGAATTAGACGCTGTAGGAGCGCTGTGCTAGAAGCAGCTCAGGGCCTGCTGCAGAGCTGTTCGCGCTGACGAGATCGGTTCCACATCCGGCGAGGCCGCAATAGCGTCAAACCCGCCTTGTCTACACGCTGTCGGGCGTTTGCACACGTCAGGGACGTGTTCGGTGCGCCGCCAGGGACTCGAACCCCGAACCCGCTGATTAAGAGTACAAAGTTCCACCCATTCAGGGGGCACTACTTGGAATTTTACTTGCCCTGGTTCCGCCGCAGAGGCATCAAAGGCACCCATAGGACCCGGGTTAATGGACAGTTCAATGGACAAGATCCACCACCCTCCAGCCGGCCTGCCTCTCGCGTCTGAAGCACGGGGGCCCATGATCACCGTCATTGGCTAGGTCCTACCTTCGGCCCGCGCGCGGCCGGCGGACCGTGATCGATTGAAACTGTCGGGCGATTCCCACCGGAGTGATATACCCTCCCTGGACCCGCGAGCCGTACGCCCACCCTGCTGGCCAGGAGGCCTTCCATGCACTTGCTCTCCGACGCGCACTGGGCCGAGTTTCTAGGAAGCCCGTCTCTGGTGCGTCTCACCGTGGTACTCGGGGAGGACGGCCGCCTAGCCTAGAAGACGTTGTAGCTCCTTTGATGTCTTCCGATAAGGATGAACGTCACTTCCATAAGACTTCCTGACGCTGGTAGTGGCTGGTT
>JALZCO010000013.1 GCA_030863015.1 Actinomycetota bacterium | reverse complement strand
CTCTACGCGCGTTCGGGACGAAGAGGCCGTGGGTTCGAATCCCGCCACCCCGACACCCAAGTAGGGGGTTAGAGGTCGGTTCTGGGCGTTACGAACCGGCCTCTAACCCGCTGAGTGACTAACTGCGTGACTACGGTGCTGGCAGGATCACCATGCGCGCGGCATCGCATCGAGTGGTACGGCAGCGGCCTACAGGCCGGCAGGTGAGCCGGCGACTGCGCTCAGAAGGTAACAAGGCCAGCAGGGTCTCGACAGGTCGCTGAGGCTCCCGAGGTGACGAGGATCAAGCACACTCGTATGTCATGGACGACTCTGAGCTCCAACAGCTAGTGATTGGCCTTGCCGCGCAAATCTATTTCGCGCACCGCGACGGCAAAGACCCTGACGATCCAGAGGTCACTGCAGGACTATCGACGTTGGTTGAAGATCTCGCCGCGCAGAAGCTGGAGTGGTCTGTGCAGCTTCCGCGGACGCCTGAGGCGTTGCGAGCTGTGATCACCAAATGTATGGAGGACGCCGCTGCTCAGGTGGGTCGTAGAGCGTACAGTGCTCTCAGCTACATGATCAGCTTATTCAACGAGTTCGCGCTGTACGCTGAACAAACATCCCCGGATATCGACGTCCCAGAGTTCCTCCGCCAAGCTGGGCTTCGTGCTGCCTCAGATGAATAGCGGACAGCGAGCCGAGCCATGAATGCCACCGGCATCACCGAAGCCTACGGCACCTCGCCGCCGCGGTCAGCGAGTACGCAGGCGGCCGAGCATCCGAGTCTGTCGCGGAGTTGTACGACGCCGATTTCTTCCCTTGCGCTCAACGACAAGGCCCGGATCCCGGAGCGGGATCCGGGCCTTGTCAATAGAAGTGATCAGCTCAGCGGGCCGTTGTCGTCTTCCCCGCCGTCTCCGCGGCATTCGCCGTCTTCCGAGTCACCTCCACCAATCGGCAATGTCAAGAGCCCGTTGTCGTCGTTACAGTCCACCGGCCCTTCGTCTTCGGATACGCCGATCTGGGTCGGCAGCACCGAACTGTCCGCCACGACATCGGCCACGGCAATGCCCGCGACACCCAACCCTATCGGGACGACCAGTGCACTCGCGGCGATCACGCGATTGAGGATACGCATCGACTTGCCCTCCCTCTTCGGTAAGTTCATCGTGCTGACGCTCCCAGCGCACCTCTTGCCAGTCAGTACGCTGTGTAGCGCTACTTGTACGGACAGTGAGTACCCGGCCTGGGGATCTCTAACCATCACGCCTCTCGAGTACAGCAGTGGGTAAGCTACGTCGTCACCGCGAGGTCACGGCCACGATCCGGCGGCGACCACGTCCAGACCTAACACCAGGGCGGGCATCGGTGTGGTTTTCTGCACTGCAGTTACCGTTTACTGCCGCTGACTCTTCCGCCGGCGGTTTGGCTGGTCGCCGGGTGCGCACTGGCTACGCAGCGGTAGGCCGGCGAAGATGAGCCACGTCGATCGAGAGGTCTTCGCCCAGCGATGGGCGGAGGCGATCGCCGGCACGAGCTACGTGTCGATGGGACGCAGGGAACTCGCGGCACATCTGCTCCGGCTTACTCACCAGTTGGCCGAGGCGGCACTGGCCGCCGAGTTTGACCCGTCGGTCGGGCAGCGGATCGGTACGGACATGGTCGCCGCACACTTCACCGGCACGGAGACGCTCGGTAAGACCGTGGCCGTCATCGCCGAGCAGTTGCCGGATGTGCTGGAGCAGACCTCACCAGGGCTCGACATCACCAGTCGAGTTGCCCGGCTGACCGGCGAAATGGCTGCCGGCTATGCCAATGCGCTGCGCGAGCGCAGCCTTGATGAGCAGGACGCGATTTACCGTGCCGGACTGTACGCACGCAAGCAGGCTGAACGGGCACTGGCAGCCAGCGAGGCGCGATTCCGGGGTGTCTTTCACTCATCTCCGGTAGGTATCGCCATCAGCGAGCCGGAAGGCCGGATCGTTCAGATCAACCCATCACTGGAACGCACCCTCGGCTATTCCCCTGGCGAGCTGCTTGGACGCGAGATCAGTGAGCTTTTCTCGCCGGCCGACCGATCTATTGTGCAGGGATACTACCGCGGTCTGCTGACCGGTCGGGATTCGCGGTTCCGGGTCCGCTTGCCAGTGCGACCCGCCAAGGGCGAGACCGTCTCCGTCTACCTGGATGCTTCAGTACTGCTCGACGCAGATCAAGCGCCGCAATGCATCATTACGGTGATCGACGACATCTCCGATTTACGCCTGCTCGAGCAGCGGCTGAGCCACCAGACCCTGCATGACCTGCAGACCGGTCTGCCAAACCGGCAATATTTTGTCACCCATCTGGAAAAGGTGCTGGGCCAGCTTGAACCGTCGGCCGTGATCACGCTGATGCACCTGGACCTGGATGGCTTCTCAACGATCAACGATGGGCTTGGACACCACATCGGTGAACGGCTGCTCGATGTGGTTGCCAGGCGACTCGAGGGGGTGGTCGCCGACCAGCGGGCGATGGTTGCCCGGCTCGGAGCCGACGAGTACGCCATCCTCGTCGAGTCCGGGGATTCCGTCTTAGATGTCGGTGCCTTCGCCGAGATCATCAACACCGAGCTCGCCGAGCCGCACTACATCGGCGGCATCGGAGTGGCAGTCACCGCGACCATCGGCGTCGTGCAGCGTCGGGTCGCTGGGACGGATCCCGAGGAGCTGATGCGGGCAGCCAGCGCCACGCTGCGCCGCATCCGGGGCAGGGGCAAGCGGCAGTGGACCCTGTTCGACCCGGACATTGATTCCGCCGACCGCGCGAAGCTCCGGCTGGCCGCGGCGATACCCGGCGCCTTGGAGACCGGCGAGCTCCAAGTGACATACCAGCCGGTGGTCACCCTGGATGCTCACCAGCTGGTCGGCATTGAGGCGGCTCTGAGCTGGCAACACCCACAGCAAGGGATGCTGTCCAACGAGCAGTGCATAGAGGCCGCTGAGCAAACCGGTGCCGTGCATGAGGTCGGTGAGTGGATGCTGCACACTGCCGCTGAGCAAGCCGTCTGCTGGCAGCAGCGCTTGCATGGCGGCGTGCCTCCGCTCGTCGTCAACCTCACGCCGTCTCAAGCGCAGGACCCCGACCTGGTGGCAAGAGTCAGAACGGTCCTGAACCAGACCGGCCTTGCACCAGCTGAGCTGGAGCTGCGGGCACCCGTCGCGGCCATTCGCAGGGCCACCGGTGAGCTTGCCGGCGAAGGCGGCGCGCAGGCCGAGGACAACCTGCGCGTGCTCTCAGACCTGGGCGTGCGCACCGGACTCTACGACTTCGGTGGCGGCATCCGCGGGATGAGCTGCCTGGCAGATCTGTCGATATGCGTGGTCCAGATGGCCCGACCGGTGTCCCAGCAGATAACCGGGGATCCGTCTGGGGTCCTGTCCCTGGCGACGCAGGCGATGGTGCATATTATCCGTGCCGCCGGGATCGACGTAGTCGCCTGCCCAGTAGACAACGCCGAGCAGGCCACCGCCTGGGCGCATATCGGCGCCAACTGGGCAGTCGGCGCCCTGTTCGACCTACCAGGCCCGCCCCTGTGCATCGAGTCGCGGCTCGATGCACAGAACAACTCGTGAAGTTTTGTGGTCTTCCTTTATTAATCTTCCATCGAGTGCCTATGCAGCATCTGGTAGGGGAGCATGAAGGTCACCGGCTGTCAGCGCGACACCGCAGGTCCATCACGGGGCGGCACCAGCAAGACACGGCACAGGAGTCGGCCGGGAGTCGCGGTCACCGGACGAAGCGATCTATCTTGCGCCCAACTGCTTTCATTGGTTCCATGAAGAGTAGGGAATGTGTGGAGGTCAAACCGATGAAGAGCTGCGAGTTTGACATGGGGCCAGACCGCCGATGGTGACAGCAGATGATGCCCGCTGGCTTGCCGGCTACCTGCGGGGGATGGTGTCATCCCGCCCAGCCGCGTGGGCAGGCAGCGAGCTCACCTTGACCCAGCTGATCGCGCTTCACTTCATCAGCGCAAAGGCTCCGATCACGCTTATCGCGCTATCGGAAGCCCTGGGTACCCGGCCACCGGCCACGTGCGCGATGGTTGATCGGCTCGCCCGGGCTGAGCTGGTCTGCCGCACACCCGATCCCGAGGACCTCCGACGCGTGCTGCTAGCCCTTACCGGTAAAGCAGCACTGATGATCGGAAAGATCGATCTGAACACCGCCCGACACTTGCAGGAAGTGCTCAACAGCATGGGCTCGGCAGCCCAGCGTTGCCTTACCGAGGTCCTCAAGGACACCGCGCGCCGCCTCGCCCGGTAGCCGGCGGACGAGCAGCAAGCCAGGTGAATGCGGCACTATCGCAGGGTGAGCGCACTGGAGCATTGGGCCACGGTTCCTGACAGCCTGTTCGACGACCCAGACGCGGAGACCCGGTGGCGCGCTCGGTTCACCGCAGCCCGCGTCACCCTGCCGCAATGGGCTCGGGACGCACCGGACCGCTGCCTGTACGCCTCCAACGCTTCGGGCACCTGGGAAATCTACGCTTGGGACCGTGTCACCGGCACGCACCGGCAGGTCACTGACCGACCGCACGGCACTCACACCGCCACCATCGCCCCCGACGGTGAGCAGGTGTGGTGGTTCGCCGATACCGACGGCGATGAGTTCGGCAGCTGGGTCATCGAGCCCTTCGCCGGACGGCCGGCCAGCGAGCCGCCTCAGCCGGCCGTTGCCGGCGTCGAACCCAGCTATCCCGCTGGGTTGGACATCGGCCGGCGCAGCGTGGCGGTGGGCGCCTCCACCGACGAGGGCACCACGGTGTTCATTTCCCGGGACGGCAAGCCCGCTGAAATCGTCTACCGCAGCGAGCACGACGCCGGGGTGGGTTCACTGTCTCGGGACGAGCGGTTGCTCGCAATCTCACATTCCGAGCATGGTGACACCCGCCATCCCGCAGTCCGGGTTCTCAGCACCGCTGGAGATACCACCGCTACCACTGTCGCCGAGAAGTGGGATGGTCCTGGCAGGGGCTTGGACGTATTGAGCTTCTCCCCCGTCGAGGGAGACGCAAGGCTGCTCCTCACCCACGAGCGGCGTGCCCGTCAAGAGCTGCTGATCTGGGACGTTGCGGCGGACGCCGAGACTGAGATCACGCTGGAGCTGCCCGGTGAGGTGGTCGCCGACTGGTATCCCGACGGCACCGCGCTACTCGTCGTCCGCAGCTACTCGGCGCGCTCCACACTGCACCGCTATGACCTGGGCACCGGGGAGCTGACTGCCCTTGATATCCCGGCCGGCACGATCGGTGACGCCGGGGTCCGGCCGGACGGCACCGTGGAGTACACCTGGTCCTGCGCCGCGGAGCCGCCCGCCATCCGCGCGGTACACGCCGATGGCACCGACCGGATACTGCTGCGCCCCGAGGGTGAGCCTCCGCCCGGCTCCGAACCCTTGACCGACGAGTTCGTCCCGACCACGCATGGGACGGTGCACGCCTTGGTGGCCCGCCCGGCCGGTGCTACCGGTGCACTGCCCACGGTGTTCCTGCTGCACGGTGGCCCGCAGGCGGCCGATGAGGACCGCTTCTCCGCCATCCGGGCACTCTGGCTGGACGCCGGCTTCGCCGTGGTGCACGTCAACTACCGGGGGTCCACCGGCTACGGCTCGGCATGGCGGGACGCGATCGAGGGTCGGCCTGGACTGACTGAGCTGGAGGACGTCGCGGCCGTGCACGACTGGGCGGTCTCCTCCGGGCTGGCCGACCCGACCGCATGCGTGGTGGACGGCTGGTCATGGGGTGGTTATCTGACGTTACTGGCCCTCGGAACTCAACCGCAGCGCTGGGCGGCCGGGGTCGCCGGTATCCCGGTGGCCGATTACGTGACCGCCTACGCCGATGAGATGGAGCCGCTACGGGCCTTCGACCGGGCCCTGTTCGGCGGCTCGCCCGACGAGATACCCGACGTCTACACAGCGTCGTCCCCGATCACTTACGCGGCGCAGGTACGCGCCCCGGTTCTCGTGCTGGCGGGGATGAACGACCCGCGCTGCCCGATCCGTCAAATCGACAACTACCTCGCTCGGCTCGCTGAGCTGGATAAGCCTTACCGCTCCTACCGTTACGACGCCGGGCACGGGTCGCTGGTGGTGGCTGAGGCGCTGCGACACGTCGCCGCTGAGGTCGCCTTCGTTCGTGAAGTGCTTGCTGCTGGCCACCCTTGCGTAGTGGAGGCAGCGCAGAGTTGAACTTTACCCATGGTCAACATGGTGGTAATGCCGTGAGTGGATCCTAGGTCCGAGGAGGTCACCGTGACCCTGTGGCGGCTGCACGTCGATGTGGCCGATCAGCCCGGACAGTTAGGGGCACTGGCAGCGGCCATCGGCGGTTGCGGAGCCAATATCGTCTCCCTGCACGTGGTCGGCGAGCCGGGGCAAGACGGTGCGGTGACAGATGAGTTGCTGGTCAAAGTGCCGGCGCAGCTCCCGGTGCGGGAGCTGGTGGCGGCCGTGGAGGTTGCCGGGTTCCGCGCCACGGTGGTGGTGCAGGCCGACGCGCAGGCGCTGACCGATCCAGTGAACACTGCGCTGGCGTTGGCACACTGTGTGGCGGTGGATCCGGCCAGCGCCGCACGCGCGGTGGCGGTCCTGCTGCGCGCCGAGCTCGCGGGAGCAGGCTCGCCGCCTGCAGCGCATCAGGCCGAGATAGGGACCGGCGCTACGCGGGTGCGGCTGTGCCGCGGCTGGCCCTTCACCGCCACCGAGATCTCTCAAGCTGCCGCGCTGCTCGAACTCGCCGGTGCCTCCGGCGAACGCCGGCTCCCGCCACCGCGGGCCAGCGTGCAACTGGCCGATGGATCCGAGGTGGTGTTGCGCGCGGCGACGACCGCGGACACCCCACTGGTCGCAGCGTTGCATGCGCGATGTTCCCCGCAGACCCGGTCGCTGCGCTCGCTGCCCACCAGACCCGGGCTGGCGACGAATGTGCTGATGCAGCTGGTGGGTGCCGACGGTTCCACCAGCGTGCTGGCAGTGACCACCGATGGTGGAGCCGCCGTGGGGCTGGCCAATCTGGTCGGCACTGGACCTGCCACGGCCGAGGTCGCGCTGATGGTGGAAGACGCTTGGCA
>JALZCO010000002.1 GCA_030863015.1 Actinomycetota bacterium | reverse complement strand
GGACGAGGCGGTCGAAGCCGTCGCAGACGCGGTACGCGCGAGCCGTGCCGGTCTCAACCACCCGGACCGCCCGATCGGGTCGTTTCTGTTCCTGGGCCCCACCGGGGTCGGCAAGACGGAGTTGGCTCGGGCGCTGGCGCAGGCCCTGTTCGGGTCAGATGAGCAGCTCGTGCGCATCGACATGAGCGAGTTCCAGGACAGGCATACCGTGTCGCGGCTCATCGGCGCCCCGCCTGGTTACGTCGGTCATGAGGAGGCCGGCCAGCTCACCGAAGCCGTCCGCCGCACCCCGTACACGGTGCTGCTGCTGGACGAGATCGAGAAGGCGCACGCCGACGTCTTGAACATCCTGCTGCAGGTCTTCGACGCCGGCCGGCTGACCGACGCTCGGGGCCGGACCGTGAACTTCGCCAACACCGTGATCATCATGACCAGCAACCTCGGCGCCGAGGCGCTGCTGGCCGCGACCAAGGGTGGGCGATCAGTCGAGGAGGTGCGGGAATCGTTGATGGCCAGCGTGCGCCGGCACTTCCGGCCCGAGTTCCTGAACCGGATCGATGAAATCGTTCTTTTCCGCGGTCTTGATCGGCCGCGGCTGCGCACGATCACCGAGCTGCTGCTGGAGCAGACCCGGCAGCGGTTGCGCGCCCAGGACATCACTCTGCACCTCGACGACCATGCCATCGACTGGATCGCCGACCGTGGCCATCAGCCCGAATTCGGGGCTCGACCGCTGCGCCGGGCAATCGGACGCGAACTGGACCGAAAACTGTCCCGCATGCTGCTCGCCGGGGAGCTCAAGGGTGGCCAGGACGTCTGCGGCACGGTCGTCGAGGACCGGCTGCGACTCACCGTCAGACCCGCTCGTGAGTGGCATTGAGTGCTATAACACTGTTTGCCACTCACGAGGCGCTACCGTGCATCCTGTGGCACACCAGCCGATGATCGCGCCGTCCCTGCTAGCTGCCGACTTCGCCCGGCTGGCTGACGAAGCCAACGCGGTACCGGGCGCCGACTGGCTGCACGTTGACGTGATGGATGGGCATTTCGTGCCCAACCTTACGTTCGGCCTGCCCGTCGTGCAGAGTCTGATGAAGTACACCGACATCCCGATGGACTGCCACCTCATGATCGAGAACCCGGATCGGTGGGCGATTGGGTACGCCGAAGCGGGTTCCCACAACGTCACCGTGCACGCCGAGGCCGCGCAGGACCCGGTGAAGCTGGCGAAGGATCTGCGCGCGGCCGGCGCCAAGGCCGGGCTGTCGGTCAAACCCAAGACTCCACTGGAACCCTGGGTGGAGGTGCTGAGGCACTACGACACATTGCTCGTGATGAGCGTGTAGCCGGGCTTCGGTGGGCAGTCGTTCATCCCCGAGGTGCTGGACAAGGTACGGACCGCCCGGCGGTTGGTGGACACCGGCCACCTGACCGTGCTGGTGGAAATCGACGGAGGAATCAACGCCGACTCCATCGAGGCCGCCGCGGAGGCTGGAGTGGACTGTTTCGTGGCCGGCTCGGCGGTGTACGGGGCTGATGACCCAGTGCGAGCCATGGAGTCGCTGCGAGCCCAGGCCCGGGTATCCGGCGGCCGGTGAAGCACACCGCTCCGGGGGGCTGAGCCCTGTTCACCGGCATCGTCGAGGAACTCGGGGAACTCGTGGCTCGCGATGAGCGACCCGACGCCGCGCGACTGGCCATCCGCGGGCCGCTGGTCAGCTCCGATGCGCGGCCCGGTGACTCGATCGCGGTCAACGGGGTGTGCCTGACCGTGGTCGGCGTCAACGGGGAAGTGTTCACCGCCGATGTGATCGGCGAGACGCTGCGCCGCTCCAGTCTCGGTCCGGCCCGCACTGGGGACCGGCTGAACCTGGAGCGGGCTGCGAAGCTGGGTGACCGGCTCGGTGGGCATCTGGTGCAGGGCCACGTCGATGGCACCGGCACGGTGCTGTCCCGCACTGAATCCGCTTCGTGGGAGCTGCTCCGGATCGGCATGCCCGTCCCGCTGGCCCGTTACGTCGTCGAGAAGGGGTCCATCACGGTCGACGGGGTATCGCTCACCGTGATTGAGGCAGGTATCAAAGACTTCTCCGTGGGCCTCATCCCTACCACCCGCGCTTTGACCACCCTGGGCATCCGAGATCCCGGAGAATTGGTGAACCTCGAGGCTGACGTGATCGCGAAGTATGTGGAGAGGTTGGCCTGGCCACATCTTGGCTCCGGTAGCGGTGCGACTGGGACATGATGTTGGGGGATGATGCGGCGGAGGAGGACACGATGACCGAGAGACCCTTTGCCGGCATCGAACGGGCGATCGCCGACGTGGCGGCCGGGCGCCCGGTGATCGTGGTGGACGATGAGGAGCGGGAGAATGAGGGTGACCTGATCTTCGCTGCGGCCCGGGCCACTCCTGAATTGCTGGCGTTCATGGTGCGGTACACCTCGGGATACATCTGTGTGGCGCTCACCGGTGACGACTGCGACCGGCTGGAGCTGCCGCCGATGTATCACACCAACCAGGACAAGCGGGGTACCGCCTACACCGTCACAGTGGATGCTCGGGAGGGTGTCACCTCCGGGATCTCGGCAGCGGACCGGGCCCGCACCATCGGCTTGCTGGCTGACCCGGACGCTAAGTCCGTCGACTTCGTCCGTCCAGGGCACGTGGTGCCGCTGCGGGCCAAGGAGGGCGGGGTGCTGCGCCGGCCCGGGCACACTGAGGCCGCGGTGGACCTGGCCCGGTTGGCCGGCCTGCCCCCGGCCGGCGTGCTGTGCGAGAT
>JALZCO010000523.1 GCA_030863015.1 Actinomycetota bacterium | reverse complement strand
TCGTAGCCCTCGTCGTTGGGGAAGGTTGTCAGGTCGAACTCCCGTGGGGTGAGCAGCTCGGCGTAGCAGTGGGCGACTCGTCGCGGTGTGTCCGACAGGTGTTCGGAAGTCGGGTTTTTGCCCAGGGCCACCAGCAAATCGACCACTGCCCGCTCCGCTGCGGGCAGGTCCACCTCCTCGCGGGAGAGGACTACCCGAAGGTTGCGGTGGCACACGGATGCTGGTCGCTCGGGAAGTGATCCGGTCGGATCGACGGTGCTCATCTGCTGGTCCTTTGGTGAGGGGTCTGGAGGGCTTGAAGCGGCGGCCCGCCCCAAGCCCTCCAGGGGTCTGCGTTCGCGCGGTGGGGCAGGGAACGCAGACCGGTCACGGGGCGATGACCCTGGTTAGGCTGTGTGCCTTGCGGGCGTGTAGCGGATGGCCAGACGGGCCAGCGCGACCGCGCCGATGAGCAGCCCGAAATCACGCAGCGCGATGTCGAAGTGGCCGGGGTAGGTCAGCAGGTTGACGATGATTCCGGCCAGCCAGGCCGCCACCAGCCAGGCACCGAACCGCGGGGCTATCGCGACCGCGATCCCGGCCACGATCTCGATCACGCCTACGGCGTACATCGCTTGCTGGGCGGTGCCGGGCACGTTGGCATCGATCCACGGGGCCAGATAGATCGGCCAGTCCACGAGCAGGTTGGTGAACTTGTCCAGTCCGAAAAGGATCGGCGCCACGGTGAACACCGTGCGCAGCAACAGGAAGGCCTGATACGCGGGGTCGGACAGGGCCCCTTTGCGGGCAGTACTCGACATCGACACACCTGCGGTAATCATCGGGATCTCCTTTCACGGCGAGATGTTTGCTATTGGTCAGAGGTCTGGTGGTACGTCACCGGAATGCCTTGGGCCACCGGCTGGTCCTGTGGTTGAGCTCGGGACTGACCGGGCAGGCGCGGTGGTCATGCGGGCACCTCCGCGATCGCCGGGGTCAGTGTCCGCACGGCGGCCATCGCGGGGGGAATGATCAGTACTGGGCAGGTCGCGTGCCGCAGGCAGTACCAGCTCACCGACCAGTGCCGCAGTTCTGTGACCCGTGGGCCGTGCCCGACAACCAGGAGAGCAGCGCCGTCGGTCTCGCCGACGAGCGCTGGACCAGCCAATCCGCGGACCACGCTTTGCCGCACGGCCATCGGCGTCGTCCCGTCAGGTACCCGCGCCAGCGCGGCCGCCACGACCTGGGCGAGTTCCCGCTGTGCGCGCGTTTTTTGCTCGGCTTCTGGTGGCACTGGCTCACCGGTGACCGCGGCTTCCCACCTGCTGGCCCTTACCGGCATCCAGCAGCGGATCGCATGCACCTGGGCGTCGATATCTGCGGCGCGCGCCAGTGCCCACCGCAGCGCGGTGTAGCTAGCCGGGGAGCCGTCGACGCCGACCACCAGTACCTGCTCACCCATCTCAACCTCCTCAGCGCCGAGACCCTTCTATATCCATGATGTGCTACGTTAGAGATCGGTGGCTGTTTCGTCAACAGGAGTTGGTTATAGATGGAGCCCTGGGAGGACCAGATCTCGGCGGTCGCTGCGCTCGACGAGCCGACCCGCCGCCGGCTCTACGACTACGTGGTGCGCGAGCCTGACCCGGTGAGTCGCGATGACGCCGCCGCCGCACTGGAGCTGCCGCGCACGACAGCGGCGTTTCACCTCGACCGGCTCATGGACGAGGGCCTGCTCGACGTGGTCTACCAACGCCGCACTGGCCGCACCGGCCCTGGCGCGGGACGCCCGGCCAAGCTGTACCAGCGGTCGGATCAGCACGTGGCCGTGTCGCTGCCCCAGCGCCGCTACGACCTGGCCGGGCGGCTGTTGTCCAGCGCCCTGGAGCAGGCCGAGCGCTCGGGGGACTCACCGCGGGCGACTCTTGACCAGCGTGCCTACCAGCTGGGCCGACAACTCGGCGACACCGCGCGCAGCACTGCTGGTGACCGCAATACCCGGGAGACCGTGCTGCGGGTACTCGAGGCATACGGCTTCGAGCCGCGTAATGACGATGGCGCCGTCACGCTCGCCAACTGCCCCTTCCACACCCTGGCGCAGGACTACACCCAACTGGTGTGCGGGATGAACCTACGCCTGCTCGACGGGCTCCTCGACGGCCTGGCCCCTACCGGACTGACCGCCCACCTAGACCCCGCCCCATCTCGCTGCTGCGTCCGACTGGAACCCGCCGCTCCAGGTCGGCCGCGCAGCGGGGCTAGTTGAGAGAGTTCGCGGCGTCTGCTTCAACGGTGCTGTCGTGCAGATCGTGGACACCAAGCTGCTCACAGTCCGGATCGGCCTTGATCCCTGACGGCTCGTCACCGGCTTGCGCCTGCCCCGGGTGGCTACAGGGTCCGAGCTTCGCGCGCGCAGCTACAGCTCACGCAGTCACGTGACGCGGACTGCCTGGTGCAGATTGAGCGCGAGCGGGTTTGCGCGCACGGATGATGGCGGATGCGGCGTGGGTGTGTACGCGGTGCGTCTCGATGATCTCGATGTCAACGAGTCCGGCGCTGGTGAGTGCGGCGCGGTAGGCGGTGCCAGTGAGGGCTCCGGCGATGCAGCCGGTCCCCTGGGCCATGTCGGCGCGAGTGGTGTCGTCCATGTCGGCGTCGGCGATCACGTCGGAGACGGCGAAGCGGCCACCGGGGCGTAGGACGCGGGCGGCTTCGCGCAGGACGAGCTGTTTGTCGGCGGCGAGATTGATGACGCAGTTGGAGATGACGACATCGATGCTGTCTTCCCGCAGGGGAACGTCTTCGAGGTAGCCCTGGATGAACTCAACGTTGGTGACGCCGGCGTCAGCAGCGTTGCGCCAAGCGAGCTCGAGCATCTCGGTGGTCATGTCCAGCCCGATCGCGCGACCTCCGGGGACGACGCGTCGGGCGGAGATGAGGACGTCGGCGCCCGCGCCGGACCCGAGATCGAGGACGGTGTCGCCGGGGTGCAAATCGGCGACCGCGGTGGGGACGCCACAACCTAGTGAGGCCGCGACCGCCGCATTGGTCGCTCCCTCGGTGGCGTCGGGGGTGTATAGGTCGGCGCCGAAGACGACATGATCCTGGTCGTCGGGGGTCGTGATGGGTGCCCCGTCGCAGCAGCTGGCTTCCAGTGCGCGCGCGTGGTCGTGCTCGCCGTGCGCGGAGCGCGTTGCGGCGGCGGCGTAGCGGCGGCGGACCTGTTCACGGATGTCGGTGGGCTCCGTCATGGCGTTGTTCCTTTCTCGGTGCTCCCGCCAGCCATGGGTCGGCGGGAGCACGCCATCGGTTCAAGCTCCTGGGGCGTGCAGCAGGCGGTGGTGTCGCAGCACGTATCCACCTGAGGAGCCTGGATGGCGCTCGTGCCAAGGATGTCGGAGTTGGCCTTGACGACGTAGACCTCCCACGGTTCTTGGCCGGGGCCCTGAACCCACACCTTCCCTGCAGCGCATAGCAGCAGGAGGTGTCTTTCTCCTCGAACGTTGCCTGGCTCGCCTTCTGGAACCGATGATCGCGGCGGTGACCTGCTCGGTGGTCTCGACCTCGATGCCGAGGTGGTCCATCACCGTGGGCTGACCTGGCTCGCCTTGGAGTAGCAGGAGCTTCAGTGGCGGGCTCGGCGATGGCGAAGTTGGCGTAGCCCGGGCGGCGCTTGGCCGGTTCGACGCCGAACAGTGTCGAGTAGAAGGCGACCGAACCCACGAGATCCGACACCCGCAGCGCCAGTTGTACCTGTGACAGACCACTCCCTGCTTAGATCGATGTCTAAACATGGTACCTAGATTGCGCTCGAAATAGTCATCTGTCAAGGTTGGGGTATGTCGAAGCGCATCCTGCCGCTGGTGTGCTGCTCGCCGCAGACCGGCGAGCCCCTGTCCGCCGAGGAAGCTGCCGAGTTGGCGGGGGTATTCAAGGCGATCGCCGACCCGGTCCGGTTGCGGCTACTCTCGCTCATCGCCTCGCACGCCGGAGGGGAAGCCTGCGTCTGTGACCTGACAGGGGCGTTCGCGTTGACCGGGCCGACGATCTCGCATCACCTCAAGGTGCTCCGCGAGGCTGGGCTGGTCGACTCGCAACGTCGCGGCACGTGGATCTACTACCGGGTGCAGTCCGATTTGCTCGCGCAGCTGTCCGCGGTGTTGGCCCGCGACGCGGCCGTGAAGGCGAGTGCATGACCGCGGTTGACCTCGTCACCCTGGCGGGTTGGCTCGGCTTGGACACCACGGGGCTCGAGGTGTCGCC
>JALZCO010000521.1 GCA_030863015.1 Actinomycetota bacterium | reverse complement strand
GCACCACGACGACCAGCGCGTAGATCACCTTGCGCAGGAAGTAACAGGTGTAGGGCTCGACGGTACGCCGACCGACCAACCACCCGGCCACCGCGGCCACCACAAAGGAAACGACGACCAAGGCCGTCGTCGTGACCAACCTGCCCAGCACGCTCATGTTGTCGCGCAGCAGCTCCAAGAGCCGCACCGCGTCCAGCCTCCTGGCGGCGGCGAATCTGACGGTCTGCTGACGACCGGGGCCACCGGTGCCGGTCCGCGATTGGGCGTCCGTCCGGCGGATAGCCCGGGGATGAGGAAGGCAGGGAGGTAAAAAGGATGATCCTGGACGACGCTGACCCGGCACAGCGCGCCTGGGTCAAGCGACAAATCGTGTTGGAGGAGCCCGGAGCTGGCCAAGGCTGTGCAGCAGTGCTGCCCCCCTGGACGAGCCGCCAAAGCGTTGGATTGCGCTCACCATGGCCGTCGGACTTGTGTCGCCGTGGCCGCGGTGCTGTTCGGGAGCATCAGGTTGGCTCCGCCCGCCCTCACCACTTCGGCAGCCAGATGGGTGCCAGCTCGGGCGCCCCGTGATCGTTGGTACAAGGCGGCGTCCTGCACGACGGACTCGTCGATCATCTCCACGGCTCCGTATGTCGCCGTCGCACCCGACACGGTGTCCGGCGATCGGTGCGAGGAACGGCGGAGCTGCCCTGCCGTGACACCGGACCGCCAAACAAGAAAACAAGACAGGAGAGGAGAGAGACATGACCATTGAGGACAGGATGGGAGTCACGCGAGTCGATGGCGGTGCACCCGCCTCGGCCGGCCACCGCTCTGGGCTTCGACGGCGGCGACAGCACCACCGCGGCCAGCATCGTCAGTCGGACCCCTGGGAAACATTGTGGCTCAAGCTCCCGGCGTCTCCCCCAGGACATCGACATCAACGCGGCACAGGCGCTGAACACGGCGCGGCAGCCGCCGGTTGGACGGCGCTGGGCCTAGGGCTGGCGGTGGTGGCCACCGCGCTCGGCGGGATGGCCGGGTCAAAGATCCGACCGGGACGCAAGGCCATCGACGCCCGGACAGCCCGCTGATGCGGGTGCGGTGAACCAACGCGCGTGGCGACGGGTGCGACAGTCAGATTCTGGTGGCACGCAGCTCGCCGCAGAGGCCGGACAGCTGTTGGAGGGGCCTCGGGGCCGGCGAGGACGCTCAAGGACGATGCCAGATGGATGGAATGCTGCTGAAGGGCGTCGGTCGCGCCTTTGGCGGCGCCCTGCTGTTCGCCCTTCCACTGCTGATGACGATGGAGGTTTGGCGTCTTGGCGTGAGCATCCCACGGTGGCGGCTGGTGCTGCTGATCGTGGCCACTATGGCCCTGGCGGTTGTGCTGTCGCGCTATTTCGGCTTCACGCACAAGCAGCAGGTGGGGGTCGGTGAGGCCACCGTGGACGCGGCCGTCGCGGTCCTCGTCGGGCTCCTGGCCGCGGTGGTGGTGTTGGCTGTTCTGTCGGTTGTCCGCCCGGTGCATGACTTGCAGAACGCGGTGTCGGTAGTCGCGATCGAGGGTTTGCCGGCCACCATCGGCGCCTCCTTCGCCCGATCGCAGCTGGGGGAGGACAGCAGCGGTGTAGGTCAAGCTCGACAAGGGCGCCTGCACGAAATCGTCATCGTCGTGTCGGGCGCGGTGGTGTTCTCGGCCAGCATCGCGCCGACCGAGGAGGTGGTGCTGCTAGCCGCGAAGATGACCGAGGTGAACGCCCTGCTACTCGTCGCCTTGTCGCTGACCGTGATGCACGGGTTCGTCTACGGCGTCGGGTTCCGCGGTGGCTCGCGGTCACCGGGCGGGTTCTGGGCCGTCTTCGTGGCTCACACCGTTGTTGGTTACGTGATCGCGCTTGCGGTCAGTGGCTACCTGCTGTGGACCTTTGGTCGCTTCGACGGGCTGGCGCTGCAGCCGATCCTGGCGCAGACGCTCGTGCTGGGACTGCCGGCCAGCATCGGCGCCGCGGCCGCTCGGCTGCTCCTGTGAAAGGACGAGGGTGAACAGCAATCCGCAGCGACCGGCTGGCTCGTCGGCCGGGGAATGCGCTTGGCGTCCTCGGTGGCCTGGTCGTGCGGACCCGAACACCGGGAAGCTGGACGTCCGGGTCGCCGGCTACACAGTACCGTGACATTCCCGCTACGCCGGTGGAGTCCATCACCTGCTGGCACCAGCCAGTCCGGCCGCCCGCGGCGGAGGACGGCCATGATCGGTGTCAAAATCGACCGCCGCTCAGCCAGCGGCTGAGACGGCGACGGCACCCGTCCAGCGCTGGTGCTCATGCCTCAGCATGCGGCGAAGAAGAGTGTTGGAACATCACGCAGACGATCGAGAGGTGCATTGCCGGTGGACCGCCTGCATCTGACCTACGCCGCATTCGGGACGGTGGGCGTGCTACTCGCGCTGGTCAGCCGGAACATGCGTCAGCTGCCGCTCAGCGAGCCGCTGGTGGCCCTGATCCTGGGCGTCATGCTGGGCCCGCAGCTACTCGGCGTGCTGGAAATCGATCAGCAGGTCCGTGACCCCCTGCTGCTGGAGGGGACGCGTCTGCTACTGGCCGGCTCGGTGATGGCCGCCGCGCTGCGCTTTCCCGCGACCGCCCTGCGCCCGCTGGTGCGGCCCCTCCTGCTGCTGCTAGCTGTTGTCATGCCGCTGGCCGCGGCCATGACCGGGGCCGCCGCTCTCCTGCTGGGCCTGCCCGTGGCGCTGGCCGCACTCGTTGGGGCCTGCCTGTCCCCAACCGACCCGGTCCTGGCCGCCTCCGTGGTCTCCGGCGGTCCAGCCGAGCGAGACCTGCCGGCGCGCATGCGCCAGCTGTTGACCGCGGAAAGTGGCGCTAACGACGGGCTGGCGCTGCCCCTGGTCGGCATTGCGGTGGTCGCCGTGCTGCCGGCTACCGGCCCCGGCGACGCGGTGGGACGGCTCGTGTGGGAAGTGCTTGCTGGCGCGCTCATCGGCGTACTCGCCGGGGTGCTGGCCGGTCGGGCGCTAAAGGCGGCCATTGGGCGTCAAAGTATCGGGCCCGGACCCGAACTGGTGTTCACGCTGCTGCTCGCCGTCGCCGTCCTGGGCATTGCCCGTCTGGCGGGTACCGACGGTGTTCTGGCGGTCTTTGTGGCCGGCTTGGCCTACAACCGGATGATTGGAGAAAGCGAGCGCAGCCCACAGGACAGCATCGACGAGGCGGTCAACCGATACGCGGTGCTGCCCCTGTTCCTCGTGTTAGGCACCGTTCTGCCCTGGCAGGAGTGGGCCGCATTCGGGCCGGCGGCCATTGCCTTCGTCGCCGCCGTCTTGCTTTTGCGCCGCCTTCCATTCGTTCTCGCCCTGGCTCGCCCCCTTGGACTTCGGTGGCGCGACGCGACATTCACCGGCTGGTTCGGCCCGATGGGCGTCAGCGCGGTCTTCTATCTGGCCCACAGCCTTGAGGAAGGGGTCAGCGACCCGCGCCTGTTCGCTGCCGGCACCCTCGCCGTGGCCGCCAGCGTCCTCGCCTTCGGCGTCACCGCCTCCCCTGGCCGGAAGGCATACGCCAGTCCTGATCGCGCCGAGTTGCCTCGATGACAGCACTGCCCGCGGTTGTATCCACGGCGTCCAGCCGATCGCGCCGGCCGCTCCGCCCGCCTGCTGACCCCCGGAACACTTGCGGTAGCGCGCGCTCGTGC
>JALZCO010000516.1 GCA_030863015.1 Actinomycetota bacterium | reverse complement strand
CGTTGGATGTGACGGTGCTGGCGCAGCACCCTGCCGCGCTGCGCCGCCGGGTGCTGCGGCGCTGGCTGCTCGACGCAGGGGTGACCGAGCTGACCGACGCCCACCTGCGCGCGGCAGACGCCCTCATCGGCCGCTGGTCGGGCCAGGGTGCGGTGCGGTTGCCGGGGGATGTGAAGCTGTTTCGAGCGCATGGGAAGCTGCAGCTTTCCTGAGGTCCGCACATCCCCGAGGGGGATCCCGTGGTGTATCCGGGCGACATCGGCTCCGTGCTCGTCACCGAGGACCAGCTCCGACGCCGCATTGCCGAGCTCGCCGAGCAGATCGCCACCGACTTTCGGGTCGAACACAGCGCAGGCGACGACCTGTTGCTCGTCGGTGTGCTCAAGGGCGCGGTGATGTTCATGACCGACCTCGCCCGGGCACTGCCGATCCCGGTGCAGCTGGAGTTCATGGCGGTCGCCTCGTACGGGTCAGCGACCTCCTCCTCCGGCGTCGTCAGGATTCTCAAGGATCTTGACCGCGATATCGCCGATCGCAACGTGCTGATCGTGGAGGACATCATCGATTCAGGCTTGACGCTGTCCTGGTTGCTGCGAAACCTCGCGTCCCGCCGCCCTGCCTCGTTGGAGGTGTGCACGCTGCTGCGCAAGCCGGACGCGGTCACGATTGAAGTACCAGTGCGCTACATCGGCTTCGACATCCCCAACGAGTTCGTCGTCGGTTACGGCTTGGACTACGGTGAGCGGTATCGCGATCTGCCCTACATCGGCACCCTCAACTCTGACATCTACACCGACTAGCGGTTCCCTACATGCCTTGCTTTGGTGTAGGCCGGGATACGGCCGTCTTTTGCACAGCTCGAAGTGCAACCCAGGGTGCCTAGGGGAACACTGCGGTGCGTTCCACCGTTGACCCGGTATCGGCTCCGGTTCGTCCGGGACCGCGGGCGGACCCGCCCGGTAGGGTGGATCGAACGGGAGCGGTCCGCTGTCCTGCAGTGTCCTTGGACGGTGGGTCACTACCATCGACGTCAGCTCAGGAGGGTTGAGGCCGCCGAGGGCCGTAGCCGAATGGATCGCAAGAAATTACTCCGCAACCCGTTGCTGTGGGTCGTGGCCGGGTTGCTTCTCTACTATGCATTCGGCTTTCTGCTCGATGACACCCGCGGGTACACCAAGATCACCACCTCGCAGGCGTTGGAGCAGCTCACGTCGCGCAATGTCCAGGAGGCGACGCTTGAGGACAAGGAGCAGCGGCTCCGTCTGACGCTGGAACGCCCGGTTGAGGGCATCCAGGGCACCCAGGTGCTCACTCAGTACCCCGCGCAGAGCACCGACGAGATTGCCACGGCGCTGCGCGATTCACAGATCGCGAAAGGCTGGGACACCAAGGTCACCCAGCAATCCTTGCTGTTCCAGGTGCTGATCTATCTCATCCCGCTGGGCCTGCTGCTCCTGCTGCTGCTATGGATGATGAACAACGCCCAGGGCGGCGGGAACCGGGTGCTCAACTTCGGCAAGTCCAAGGCCAAGCAGCTGACCAAGGACATGCCCAAGACCACCTTCTCCGACGTTGCGGGTGCGGACGAGGCCGTCGAGGAACTAGAGGAGATCAAGGACTTCCTCGCCAACCCCGGCCGCTACCAGGCACTCGGCGCCAAGATTCCCAAGGGCGTGCTGCTCTACGGCCCTCCCGGCACCGGTAAGACACTGCTGGCTCGGGCCGTGGCCGGCGAGGCCGGCGTGCCGTTCTACTCCATCTCCGGTTCGGACTTCGTTGAGATGTTCGTCGGGGTCGGTGCGTCCCGAGTGCGGGACCTGTTCGAGCAGGCCAAGCAGAACGCCCCGTGCATCATCTTCGTCGACGAGATCGACGCGGTGGGCCGCCAGCGCGGTGCCGGACTCGGCGGCGGACACGACGAACGCGAGCAGACCCTCAACCAGCTGCTGGTGGAGATGGATGGTTTCGACGCCCGTGGCGGCATCATCCTCATCGCCGCGACCAACCGCCCGGACATCCTGGACCCGGCATTGCTGCGGCCAGGCCGTTTCGACCGGCAGATCCCGGTCGCTGCGCCGGACATCCGCGGTCGTCGCGCGATTCTCGAGGTGCACTCCAAGGGCAAGCCATTGAGCCCCGACGTCGACTTGGGCGGGCTGGCCAAACGCACCGTGGGCTTCTCCGGAGCCGACCTGGCCAACGTTATCAATGAGGCTGCACTGCTCACCGCTAGGGAAGGTGGCAATGTCATCACCGGCGTTGCGCTGGAGGAGGCAGTCGACCGGGTGATCGGCGGTCCTCGCCGCAAGAACCGGATCATCTCCGAGCGGGAGAAAAAGATCACTGCTTACCACGAGGGTGGGCACGCGTTGGCGGCTTGGGCGATGCCCGATATCGATCCGGTGTATAAGCTGACGATCTTGCCTCGTGGGCGCACCGGCGGGCACGCGCTTGTCGTGCCCGAAGACGACAAGCAGATGATGACCCGATCCGAAATGATCGCCCGGCTGGTGTTCGCACTGGGTGGACGTTCGGCAGAGGAACTGGTGTTCCACGAGCCGACCACTGGCGCATCCTCGGACATCGAGCAGGCCACCAAGATCGCCCGTTCGATGGTCACCGAGTACGGGATGAGTGCCCGGCTTGGTGCCGTGAAATACGGTCACGAGCAGGGTGATCCGTTCCTCGGCCGCTCCGCGGGCCGCCAGCCGGATTACTCCCTCGAGGTCGCGCACGAGATTGACGAGGAGGTGCGGGCGCTGATCGAGGCCGCGCACACCGAGGCTTGGGACATACTCAACACCTATCGAGACATCCTCGACGAACTCGTCGTGGAGCTGCTGGAGCGGGAAACGCTTCAGCGCAAGGATCTTGAGCGGGTCTTTGACCGGGTGGAGAAGCGGCCGCGGATCACGGCGTTCAACGACTTCGGCGGCCGCACCCCTTCGGACAAGCCACCGATAAAGACCCCCGGAGAACTGGCGAAAGAGCGGGGGGAGCCGTGGCCGCCGCACTCTGAACCGCAACCCACCCCGGTGGGTGTGTTGCCCGGTGCCAGCGACGTGCCCGGTGGCCCGCCGCACGGTGCTCCAGGTCAGCCTGGCCCCAACGGTGCGGGCCCGCATACTGTCGGTCAACAGGCTGGGGAGCGCCCGGCTGGGGAAGCCAACGGTGAGGTGCCTGGACATCCGGTGCCGGGCTCCCCGCAGGTCGGCTTTCCTTATCCCCGGCCGTACCCACCGTCGCGGCGTGAGCCGGGTGCCCCGCCACCGGGGCCGAGCAGCGGTGATAGTCCGCCTAACTCCGGGCCGCCGAACTATGGTGCCCCACCGGGATGGCGACCGGCGACGGAACCGCCCGCCCCGGCCTGGCGACCTGCTCCGCCCAGCGGCCCTGCGGGCCAGCCGACACAGGGCCCTTCGACGGGCCCGTCCGACGGTCGCACGGACGAGCAGTCGGGTTTTTGGTTTGGCGAGGATGGTGGTCGCCGCCCGCGGGACGGGGATCGCTGAGGCATCGGACCCGGCAGTTACCGTCCCTTGTGATGACCAGCACCGTCGATTCCGATTCCCAGTCCGGCATGTCCCAGTCCGGCAAATCCGAGTCACCGTCTGGCCTGGACTCCAGCCGGGCCTTCGACCATGCCCGCGCTGAGGCCGCCGTGCGGGAGCTGCTGATTGCTTGCGGTGAAGATCCGGATCGGGAGGGGTTGCGGGAGACTCCGGCGCGCGTCGCACGGGCTTACCAAGAGATGTTCGCCGGCCTGTTCATGGATCCCGATGCGGTGCTGGAACGCACCTTCGACGAGGGACACGACGAGCTCGTGCTGATCAGGGACATCCCAATGTACAGCCAGTGCGAGCATCATCTGGTGCCCTTTCATGGATCGGCGCACGTCGGGTACATCCCTAACGCCCAGGGCAGGGTGACCGGGCTGTCCAAGCTGGCTCGGCTGGTTGACCTCTACGCCAAGCGCCCGCAGGTGCAGGAGCGGCTCACCTCGCAGATCGCCGACGCGTTGGTGCGCAGGCTGCAACCACGGGGCGCAATCGTCGTGATTGAGGCGGAGCACCTGTGTATGGCGATGCGCGGCATCCGCATGCCCGGATCGATCACCACCACGTCGGCCGTCCGAGGGCTGTTCAAGACCAGCGCGTCATCCCGCGCTGAGGTGCTGCAACTGATGATGCGGAGATGATGGTGCACCCGGCGCTTCCCGATCCTGGCCGCTGCGTGGTGATCGGCGTCCTCAACGTCACGCCCGACTCCTTCAGCGATGGTGGGCGCTACCTGGACCACGACGACGCCGTGGCCCACGGCTTGGCCCTGCGCAGGCAGGGGGCCGACCTCGTCGATGTCGGGGGTGAGTCGACCCGCCCGGGGGCGCGGCGCGTCGATACGTACACCGAGATCGCGCGGGTGGTACCGGTGTTGCGTGACTTGGTCACCCACGGCGTGCCGTGCAGCGTGGACACCACCCGTGCGGCGGTAGCCGAGGCGGCATTGGAAGCCGGCGCGATCATGGTCAACGACGTCTCGGGCGGTTTCGCTGATTCCGCGATGGCGCCGGCGATGGCCCGCTGCCGGGCGCCGTGGGTGCTGATGCACTGGCGGGGCCACAGCGACCGGATGGATGAGCTGGCCTGTTATCAGGATGTCGTTACCGATGTCCGCGCTGAGCTGGTGGCCCGGGTGGACGCCGCGATGCTCGCCGGTGTGGACCCTGCTGCGCTGGTGCTGGATCCCGGACTCGGTTTCGCCAAGACGGCGGCGCACAACTGGAAGCTGCTGGGCAACCTCAACGTGCTGGTCGATATGGGATTCCCGATACTCCTCGGTGCCTCCCGCAAGCGGTTCCTCGGTGCCCTGCTGGCCGGCGCGGACGGCAGCCCACGCCACGCCGGCGACCGGGAGATCGCAACGGCCGCGGTGTCCGCGCTAGCCGCGGCTGCGGGGGTCTGGGGAGTACGGGTACACGACGCCGCGGCCTCCCGCGACGCCGTGGCGGTCGCGGCAGCCTGGCAGCTGGGAGCAGCGAAGTGCACTCCGCGGTGAACGCCCACAGCGACTACGACCGGATCACGCTTACGGGGTTGCGCGTGCATGGCAGGCACGGGGTGCACGAGCACGAGCGAACGCACGGGCAGGACTTCATCATTGACGCGACGGTCTGGTTGGATCTCGGTCCCGCCGCGGCCACTGATCAGCTGTCCGCGACGCTGGACTATGGCGCGCTGGCACAGCGAGCCGCCCGGATCGTCGGTGGGGATCCCTGCAACCTGATCGAGACCCTGGCGGCGCGGATCGCCACCGATGTGCTGATCGACCAGCGGGTCCAAGCCGTAGAGGTAACAGTGCACAAACCCACCGCCCCCCTAGAACTTCGCTTCACGGACGTCTCCGTCACCACCCGCCGCTCCCGAAACGACCTCCCATGAGCGCGTTGTGGGGCCAGAACGCAGTGGGCGGGGATGTGTGGTGAGTACGGCGGTGCTGTCGATCGGGTCGAATGTGGGGGATCGACTTGGGTATCTGCGGGGGTGCGTGGCGCTGCTGGGCAACGCGGTGCGGGAAGTATCACCGGTGTACGCGACGGCACCATGGGGTGGTGTCAATCAGGCCGAGTTCCTCAACGCCATCCTGCTGGTGGACGACCCGGACGCGGACGCGCCGGAATGGCTTCGCCGTGGCCAGCGTTGCGAGGCTGCGGCACAGCGCACCCGCGACGTCAGGTGGGGGCCGCGCACCCTGGACGTGGACGTGATAGACGTGGCCCAGACCCGCTGGGACGAGCCGGACCTGACACTGCCGCACCCGCGGGCCCACCAACGTGCCTTCGTGCTGGTGCCCTGGCTGGACGTGCAACCCGGCGCGGTGCTTGCCGGTTACGGCGCGGTGGACCAGTTGGTGGCCGCACTGCCGGCCTCAGAGAGGCGGAGTGTGCGGCGCCGCGGCGATCTGGAGCTCAGATCGCCGTGACCCCCACTCGGGCGCGCGACCTGGTCGGTGCTGCCGTCGTCGCGGCGGTACTGGTGAACCTGCTGCTGCAGCTGTCCTATGGCGACCTGCCCACGTTGCCGACGCTGGCCGGGACCACGCTGTTTGTCTTCGCGGTCGCCGAGGTGGTGCTGGGAACGGCGCTACGGACGCGGATTCGGCAGCGGCCGAGAACCCGACCGGTGCAGGCACTGACCGCCGTGAAAGCGCTCGTGTTGGCCAAGGCATCCTCGTTGGCCGGTGCGATCACCGGCGGCGCCTGGTTGGGCGTGCTTGGCTATGTGCTGCCATTGCGTTCCCAACTGCAGTCCGCTGCCTCGGACACTGTCACCGCTTCGATCGGGGCCGTATGCGCGGGGGCGTTGGTGGCGGCTGGGCTGTGGCTGGAGTACTGCTGCCGAACCCCGGATGATTCCGAGGACGCCGAACCGGACCGCTGATCGACATCGGAATCACCTCAGCTTGGGAGTCAACTTCCTGTCATCGCACGATAGCTGCCTGTTACCGCCGGACGTTCACGTCCAGGGCTGTCCAAGCGGTACGGTGTGCGCCATGTCCGGCCCCGACGAGCGTCCATTGCCGCGTGGGAGCGGTCGGGTCCTGATGCTGGGTACCGTCGTGCTGGCTGCGGCGGCAGCGGTGGTGCTCGCGCTAGGGGCACAGGATGCTCGCCTGCTGAGGCTGGGCCTTATCGCGGCGCTGTGGGCAGCGCTGTTCGGTGCCTTCGCAGCGGCGCGGATGCGGCGCGAGATCAGCTCGGACGCCGATCGTGTCGACGAGTTGCGGACGGTCTACCAACTCGAACTGGAGCGCGAGGTGGCCGCCCGGCGAGAGCACATGCTCACCGTGGAGCGGGAGTTACGCGAGCAGGCTGAGCAGGCCGAGCGGGGTGAGATCGCGGCGCTGCGCGCCGAGCTTGCTGCCATGCGGGCGAACCTCGAGAAGCTGGTAGGCGGAGATCCGCTGGTGGAGCGGCTCGAGCTGCGGGCCGAGTCCGCTCGTGTGCTCCCGATGGCTGCCTAC
>JALZCO010000508.1 GCA_030863015.1 Actinomycetota bacterium | reverse complement strand
GGTGCAGCCCGCACTCGCCGGCAAGCGCGAAAAGCCCCACCGCGAGGACCAGGCCTATGCTCACGGCGGGCGGTACTGCCGGCCGCACCAGGCTGCCGAGCGTTACCGTCAGCGTGCCGATGGCGATCCCTCCGGCAAGCAGGCCAACCGTGAAATACGACCGTGACGAATCTCGCCAGACCGGCGAGCTCAGCAGGTGTGCTGAGTTGAAGCTTCACGCTGAGCCAGACAGCGAGTAGCCGGCGGTCAGCCCGAGCAACAGCCACGGCAATACCCAGCCCTCCCGCACCACTGGCGGCAGAGCAGCGACTATGGCCAGCACCGTCAGCGCACCGGTCACCATCACCGGGCCGAATACTGCGCGCCGTAGGCCCTGTACCGTCGCCGCGAAGTCCATCAATCAGGGCTCCGGCGATGGTGACGGTGCCATCTCCGGCTGAGGTAGCGGTGCGTTGCAGATCACCTGTTCCAGATTCGGCGCCCCAGCGTAGTTGATCTCACCGTCGGCGCATCGGTAGACCATGCCGTCGGCCTCCCAGCGCCAGGCCTCGCGCTGTTCCTCGCCGGCGCGGCAGATCGTACGCGGCTGGTAGCAATCCAACCCGTCGTCCCAGTCTCCGAAGCAGCCGTTCTTGAACCAGTTGTCGTCGCCGCAGTATGACGGGGAGTAGGGAGCGCCATGGCAGATCGGTCCGCCGGGGCCATTGTTGTAGCGACCGCAGTCGAGATATTCATTGCCTTGCTGCGCCCTGGCTGGACGAGCCAGTGGGATCCAGCCCAGCATGGTGACGCTCAGGGTCATGGCCGCGGTGCCGATAACCGCAAGGAAACCCCGGCGGTGCAGCACTGGTGCGGTGTCGCGGAACTGCACCGCGCGGGGTTCGGTGCTGCAACGGGGTTGATCGATCCGTGGGATGTCCTGCGCTGTCACAACGCTCCTTGCCAATGCGTCGCGGGATTCAGCAGGCCTGCCACCTGCGCACCGAGCCGCTCGGGTGACTGCACCGGCTGCCCCGCCAGCACGGTGCCATCGGAGTCGACGTGCAGCAAGGCCGGGGCCCACGGCACTTCGAGTTCGGTGACGAGCTTGGGGTCCACCCGGCACTGGACGCCGGGCGCGTCGGCCCACTGTTGTCCCGGGGATAACACCTCGAACCGGATGCTGGGATGCTCGCGAGCCAACCGGACGAACGGCTCGTGCACCGTGGCGCAGAAGCTGCACCCGGGATCGAGCACCAACAGCACGGCGGGTCCGGTGCCGGCCAGCTCCGGGACCCGGCGCCCCACGAATGCGTGCTGTCGCGGCGCACCGAGCTGTGCCACCTCGGCCTGTAGCTCCCGCAGCTGGCGCAGCATCCCGGCCATAGCCAACGTCAGCACCGCCAGGCAGGCCCAGGCCAACACCACCGCCGCGGTGAGCACGCTCACGCTACCCGCCCGTCGACTGCCGCCGGCAGCGTGTACAGCAGTACGGCGAGCACGATGGCGCAGGCGATGAGCAGGACCGCGCCCCCACCGTCGGGCAGCGTGGCCGCTGGATACAGCGCCGTGGCCGCCAGGGTCGTGATCGCCAGCACGATGGCCCGGGCGATACCCCCAGGTCCGACCTGGGTTCCCATCCGGCTGCAGCCGCAGTCCGACTTGTCTCCGTGGTGGTGTCGCCACATCAGGTGGCCGGCGAAGGCCAGGTAAATCAGGCACTGGGCAGCCAGCGCCCAGCGCAGCTCGCTGATACCCCATATCACTGCGGCCACCGAGGGCACCCCGATCACAAGTTCGACAACCGCGATGGCCCGGGCCGCTGCGATACCGGTGCCCGCCGCGTGAGCCAGTAAGTCGGGGGCCCGCACGTGCTCAAGTCCGGCGACCACCAGCAGCATCGCGCCGGCGAGAACCGGCACGCCCAGCACCATCACGTGGGCTCCCAGATCACGTCCAAGCCGGCCAAAAATTGTAGCGCCTCCTCCGGATCTGCGGTGTCGGCCGGCCCGGGGATCAGCTGCGTGATCGCCGTGGGGGTGGCCAGGACCAGCGCTTCCGGCCGGGACCGGCCGTGCGCTCCGATTCCCAACGGCTGGCGCCACAGCTCCCCGTGCCGGGTCAGATGGCCCCGGAAGTCGGGGATCGTGAGCTGGCTGGTCCCTGGGCGCTCGATGGTCAGATGGCCGAGCCTGGGGATCTGCTTGGCCACCCGAATTGGCTCGAGCTGAGCTTGCCTGGCGCTGCGTGGCTGCACCAGCATGCCCAGCGGAGTGTCGGTGAGACGGAACGCATCGAAGACGCCCATGATGCCGTCGGGGCTGCCGCTGGCCCGGGTGTGCAGCTCGAACCACTGCCCGCGCCAGGCGGTCCGGTAGTCGCCGGGATCGGTGCGGATACCGGTGACGAGCTCGCCACCTCGGTAGGGCTGCCGGGAAAGCTGGTCGGGAATGGTGGTGTAGGTGCTGTGCCAGTCGAAGGCGCCCGCCTCGGCGACGGTGAACGCTCGGCGAGCGCCCCGCACCAGGGCGATGAAACCGCATGACCATGGCCTGGATGCGTCCAGTGCCGAGCTGCTCAGAATCACCTGGGAGCCGTCCGGTGTGACGAACGAGGTCCCACCACGCCACGGCCAGTCATACCGCCCGCGTTCCAGCGACGTGATCATGTACAACTCCCGAGGCGCAGATTGCCCGCGATACTCGCATACCGGCGGTCACCACCGGCATGCGGTCTGTCAGATCTGCACCAGCTCGGTGGGTACGGTGATCACGTCCACCATCGCGCCGTTGCGTAACACAGTGATGGGCAACGTGGTACCGATGGCCTCGGAAAACAGCTGGCGCTGGATGCCCTGGGCATCGGTGACGGGTTTGCGGCCGGCGCTGAGCACCAGATCCCCGGCGTGCAGCCCGGCCCGGTCGGCAGGGCTACCAGGAATGACTTCGACCAGGCGTAACCCGGAAGCCTGCCCGGTCCGTTCGGTGACCGGGGCGGGCAGCGGGGCGGGCACGCCGACCAGCCCGAGGTAACCCCGACGCACCCGACCGTCGGCAAGCAACGCACCGATGATCCGGCGGGTCGTCGCGTTGACCGGCACTGCCATCCCGAGACCGATACCCGCGACGGCGGTGTTGATTCCGATCACCTTGGCGTTGGCGTCGGCCAGTGCGCCGCCGGAGTTGCCAGGATTGAGCGCTGCGTCGGTCTGGATCACGTCCTCGATCACCCGCACGGCCCGGCCCGCGCGCACCGGCAACGCGCGACCCAGCCCGCTGACCACACCTGCGGTCACCGATCCAGCGAGGCCCAGGGGATTGCCGACGGCAACCACCAGCTGCCCGACGACGAGGTCATCAGCGTCACCTAGAACGGCCGCCGGCGGCGTGGCACTCCGGGCTCGCAGCACCGCAAGGTCGGATAGCCGATCGCTGCCTACGACGTCAAAACGGGTTTCGGTGCCGTCGGTGAACGCTGCGACACCATCGTGGACGGACCCTACGACGTGTGCGTTGGTCAGCAGTAATCCGTCGTCGGCGAATACGACCGCCGATCCTGCGCCTGGGCCGATTCGCAGGCTTGCCACATGCGGGGTGACTGCGGCAGCGACTGAGCTGACCGTCCGCGAGTAGGAGTCCAAGGGGTCCACAGCGCCCACCACCCTACGCTGGATTACACCGTTACTACCGCAACGTCGCTGCATCGTCCGATGTTCCGCTCAGCGTCGCACCGCTATGGAAGCCAGCTTTTCAGGAGCTATGCGTCCTCTCGAGGGTGAAGTCTTGGTAGTCGCCGGTCACCCGGATGCCGAATCGAGGGCGCTTCTGGCTCTGGCTGCCACTCCTCCGGTGGGGTAGCAGCGGGGTCCCAGGCCAGGCCGGGCACGCCCCATCCTTGGGCTCTGAGCATTTTCTTCGCTTCCCGGGCATGCCGGCCGACCAGCCGGTTGAGGTAGATGATCCCGTCGAGATGGTCGGTCTCATGCTGCAGGCATCGAGCCAGGAAGCCGGTGCCCTCGACGGTCAGCGGTGCGCCGTCTGCGTCGAATCCAGTGGCGCGAGCCCAATCGGCCCGCGCGGTAGGAAAGGACTCACCGGGTACCGAAAGGCAGCCTTCCCAATCGTCCTCGGGATCGGGCATGGTCTCCGGTCGTTCACTGCTCTCCAGCACAGGATTGACCACCACACCTCGGTGTCGAACGCCTTCTCCATCCGGGCAGTCGTAGACGAAGACCCGCAGGTCCACGCCGATCTGGTTGGCAGCGAGCCCGACACCGTGGGCCGCCGCCATTGTGTCGAACATGTCATCGAGCAGCGCGTACAGCATGCTGCCGAACTCCGTGACGGGCCTGGTGGAGGTGTGCAGCACCGGATCGCCAATGATCCGGATCGGGCGGACAGCCATGGTGAGTCACAGTAATCGTGGTCTGCTTCGCCCCGCATATGCATGCTGGTGACGCGCTCTCGGGAGCGTCGCCGGTGCCGGCGGGGTGCCGCGTGGTTCAATGACCATCTGAATTACAGTGCTGTAATTGTCCCACCCCGCCACCCGCCGGACGCAGGCGCGGGATCGTGAACCGAGGAGCGCGATGGACGCCGCAGCGGCGCTGCCCCCGATCGACGACCACCCCGAGGGTCTCAGTGGCCGGGAGCGCGAGATCTTGGCCTTCGAGCGTCAGTGGTGGAAGTACGCCGGGGCAAAGGAACAGGCAATCCGTGAGCTGTTCGACACGTCCGCCACTCGCTACTACCAAATCCTCAACGGCTTGATCGACCGGCAGGACGCGCTCGTCGCTGATCCGATGCTGGTCAAGCGGTTGCGTCGGCTACGGTCGGGTCGACAGCGAGCCAGAGCTGCCAGCCGGCTCGGCGTCGATCAGCGCCATCAGCGCCAAACCCAGCGCCATGAACGCCCCTAATGGGACTGGATCCAGCAGGTGGACGCGGACTGGCGGGCTCGCGCTGCTGGCATTAGCGGTGATTGCCGTCCTGATCGGGGTGGTGGCCGTCACCTGTGAAGACCGAGCCTTGGACGCCGGGCCACCGCCGGCCACCTCGACCCACACTCCCGGCAGCGCGTCGGCGGCGCCTTCTGCCATTCCATTCCCACCGCCAGTGACGTCAAGTCCCGTTGAAGCACCTGAAATCCCCACTCCGGTAGAAGCACCCGAAATCCCCGCTACCGGCCCGGCGGATGGCGGGGTGGATTCAACGGCCAGCGACAAGGGTTACAGCCGCGGCGAGGTGCGGGTCTACAACAACAGCACCATCCGGGGCTTGGCCGCGCGCGCCGCAGATGACCTCACTGCCGCGGGTTGGACGGTGGTCGAGGTCGGCAACTACGCCCGGGGAACGATCCCCACGACCACCGCGTACTACCAGGAGGGTACTGATCAACGGGATGACGCTGAGGCCCTCGGTGCCGAGTTCGGAATGCGCGTCGAACCTCGATTCTCGGGCATCGCAAACGCCGATCCTGGCTTGATCGTGATCGTCACGAACGATTACGTGTCCCCGTGATCGCCGGTTATCGAGCCGAATGGCCAAGTATCGTGCGTCTGCCAAGCATGGTGACCACTGCATCCAGGCCGCTGGCCGCGGCGCGTCTTTGGTGTTCAGCGCCGATCCCGTGCCTGACCAACTCGGCCACTGAGTGACGTACCGATCCCAGGTCACCGACTTCATCAAGAGCGCAGGAGACCCAGTTGAGTAGTGCGTGTAGTAGGCGCAACGCGGGCACACTACGTTCGGCCAGCAGATCGACCCCGGGACCATTGAGCCCGTGTCGGGCGGCACACCACAGCGCGGCCGCCGCGACCTGACCTCGCACAGCACGCGCCTCTCGCCCGGCCGCCAGCTCCATCAACGCCGTCCGGACCAACGCCCGTGACAACGCTGCTTGCAAGACCGCCTCGCCGACTGTGCTCACCGCATCCGCTATCCGGAATTCCACAGTGGGCAGATGCAGGGAAGGACGGGTCACCCAGAAGGTCATCTGCTCGTCCATCAGTGCGCCACACTCGATCAGCCGTGCCACCTGCTCGTCGTAATCGGCCGCCGAGGAAAACCACGGGGACAGACCGGAGCCGGGAAATCGAGCCTGCTGAATCATGCGCCAGCTTGCGTAACCGGTATCACGTCCTTGATAGAACGGGGAGTTTCCGGACATCGCCAGCAAAGTGGGCAACCAGCGGGCGACATGGTTGACCACCGCGACGGCGGTATCTCGGTCGGGTACCCCGACGTGAACATGACAGCCGCATACCTGGTAGTCCGCCAGGACTCCGGCATAGGTTCTAAGGATGTGGTTATAGCGTTCGCCGGCGGTGGTACGAGGCCCAGCGATGGTTGGCAC
>JALZCO010000497.1 GCA_030863015.1 Actinomycetota bacterium | reverse complement strand
GCGCTCCGGCGAGCCGCGCCTCACCGCTGAGACGATTTCGACGGTGCTGCTGAGTGCCGCGCATGAGCGCTGGGCAGGAGATCCGGACGTGGCAGCCAGCATCGGAAACGGGCTGGTCGATCGGTGTGCTGATCAGCTGGACACCATCGAGGTGGCGGCTCAACTCGCCGTCGTGCCGCTGATCACGGCTACCTGGGAACGCGGGTGGTCTCCCGATGATCTTCATCAGCTGGCCCGACGACGGCTGGACGGTGCCACGGTCAGCTACCTCGTTGACGCGGTCGCCGACGAGTCCCAGCGGTACGCCAGAGCCACAGTGCCGCAGCGGTGGTGTGACGAGCTGCAGCACATCGCAGCGGTGGTGTGGTGGCAACCCGGCCGGGGCCATCTGCGGCAGTGGGCCGCCCGGCACGGCCGCAGCGTGGCGGATGCGCTCGCGACGGTGATCGAGGTGCTGGCGCTGCTGCTGTCGCTGCCGGTGCTGCCCAGACTCGTGCGGCCACCGGGCCAGCACCCTGTGGCCGGCACCGCATCGCCGCGCCGCGGAGTCGACCAGAAGGTCCTGGCACGGGTCCGGGGGCTGTTGGCCAAGGCCGAATCGACCACCTTTCCCGAGGAGGCGGAGGCGCTATCGGCCAAGGCACAGGAATTGATGAGCCGGCACTGTCTGGAACGGCTCGTCGTCGACGCCGCCGATAGCGCTTCGGGCTTGAATCCGCATCCCGCCGCCGCCCGTAGGCTGTGGCTCGACAATCCTTACGTAGCCGCCAAAGCGCTCCTGGTCGGCGCGGTTGCCCAGGCCAACCGGTGCCGGACCGTGCTGTCGGAAAAGCTCGGCTTCACCACCGTGCTCGGTGACGAGGTGGACCTGGAGGTCGTCGAGCTGCTCAGCACGTCACTGCTGGTGCAGGCAACCAGGGCAATGGTCTCCGCGGGCAGCCAAGCCACCCGCTCCGGTCGGTCTCGAACCCGGTCGTATCGCCAGGCGTTCCTGGTGGCCTACGCGACCCGGATCGGTGAACGGCTGGCAGAGGCGCGGGACGCGGGCGCCGCCGCGGTGCCTGATCCGCCGCGGCTGCTGCCGGTGCTGGCTGCTCGCGAGCAAGTGGTGGACGAACTGTTCGAATCGATGTTCCCGGAATCAGTGTCACGTTCGTTCAGCGTGGGCAACGCCGCCGGCTGGCACGCCGGCCGCGCCGCCGCAGATCTCGCGGTACTGGAGCCCCGCCGCTCAGTGGTCTCGGGGATAGCTGATCCAGCTACTCCCGGCCTGACCGGGAAGGGCCGCTGTGACGGGTGAGCGCGAGACGGGCCGCTTGCCAGCCACCCATGCCGTGCACGCCGGCGCCCGGCGGGGTACTGGCCGAGCAGAGATACACGCCGCGAAGCGGGGTCTGCCACGGCCGCAGCGAGAGCACCGGCCGGCCGATGAACTGGCGCAGGTCGGCCGCTCCACCCCCGATATCGCCGCCGACCATGTTCGCGTCGTGCGCCTGCAGCGCCGCCGGGCCCATCGCGTGGCGCGCCAGCACCCGGTCCCGGAAACCCGGCGCGAACCGCTCGATCTGGGCCTCGATCGCCGCGGTCATGTCGACATCCGAGCCGTTCGGCACGTGGCAGTACGCCCAGAGGGTGTGCGCGCCGGCAGGTGCCCTGCTCGCATCGGCGACACAGGCCTGCACGAGCAGCACGAACGGGCGCTGGGGATGCCGGCCGCGCACCACGTCATGCTCGCTGGCCGCGATCTCCTCCAGCGTGCCGCCGAGATGCACCGTCGCGGCGCCGGCCACCGAGGGATCACGCCAGGGCACCGGCCCGTCCAGCGCCCAGTCGAGCTTGAAGACCCCTGGCCCGTACCGGAACCGTTCCAGGCTGCGGCGGTAACGGTGCGGCAGCCGGTCCCCGGCGATGTCGACGACCTGGCGGGGAGTGAGGTTGAGCAGTATCGAGTCAGCAGGCGGCAGCTCGGCGAGATTCCGCACCACGGTGCCGGTTGCCACGTCACCGCCGTACCGGCGTAACCGCGCGACCAGCGCGTCGGCGAGAACCTGCGATCCACCGGTGACGACCGGCCAGCCGACGTGGTGCGCCAGCGCGGCGAGCAGCAACCCATAGCCTGCCGTGATGGGCGAGTTCAGGTCCAGCATGGAGTGCGCCGCCATGCCGGCGAAGGCTGCCCGGGCCCGCGCACCGCGGAATGCCGCCCGGGCCATCCAGGTCGCCGGCCAGGCGCCCAGCACGCCGTAGCCGGCGAGTAACAGCGGAGCCTTCGGGGGCAGGTCCAGCGGGGCGAGTACCGAGTCGATCAGCGGGTCACCAGCCTTGGCGGTGATGCCGACCGTGGCGCGCCAGCGCTGCCCGTCGCCTCCCAGCCCGGTCGCGGTGGCGTCGAGGTTGCGGTGCATCAGGACGGCGTCGTGGCCGTCGAGCGGGTGGGCGGTGGCCACCGGCGGGTGGGCCCAGCGCACCCCGTCGTCCTCGAGTCGCAAGGCGCGAAACGCCGGCGAGCCCAGCGCCAGCGGAAGGACCGTCGCGCAGACGTCATGACGGAATCCGGGCAAGGTCAGCTCGTCGGTGCGCAGTCCGCCGCCGACCGTGTCAGCCGCCTCCACCAGCAGCGTCCGCCGACCGGCCTCGGCCATGGTCACCGCGGCAACCAGGCCGTTCGGGCCGGAGCCGACCACGACCGCGTCGAAGCCGTCAGCACGGCTCATTCAGCGTCTCCTCACTCCCACCCGCAGCATCTCGCCAGTTCGCCAGCGAGGCGGCTGCCAGCAGCGCCGGGTTGCAGTAGGTTCTGGGCATCGAATTCTGCTACCTGACCCGATCTCGCGGTGTTGGCGGACGACGATGTGGCGTGCAGACCCGGCTACCGGCTCAGTGATCGGGTACCCACCGGAGCCCTGGGAGCTGCGGGGTCAGCAGCACCTCACGGTATGGCGGGTGCCGGCGACGCACCTGCCCCGGCTCAGCGCCGGGCTGAAACCGGTACGAGCCGGTGGCACCGCGCTGGTCGCCACCTCGTGGGTGATCTACGAACCCGGCGGGGTGCTGTCCTACCGCGAGCTGTTGGTGGCCGTCCTGGCGTACCGGGGCGGGCGGCCGCTCATGACCATCACGGACATCTGGGTGGACAGCGATCCATCACTGCGCGGTGGGCGCGAGCTGTGGGGGATCCCCAAGCAGTGGGCGTCCTTCCGCGTCAACGGGGCCACCTGCGCGGCGGTGGATGTGGATGGGGAGCTGATTGCCAGCTCCGCGGTCCGACAGATCGGTGCGCTCCCGGGGCGCGGCCACATCCGATTCACGGTGGCGCAGCAGCGCGCCGGCGAGCTGATGCTCATCCCGGTCCGCTGCACCTCCAAGGTGCGGTTGATCCGGATCAGTTGGAATTTCACGCCTGGTGGTCGGCTCGGGTGGCTTGCCGGCGCCCGCCCGGCCCTGTCCGCGTCACTGCGGGACTTCACGCTGTGCTTCGGGCGGCCGCCAGTAACCGGTGACGCATCATCGCAGGAATGACATTCGCTGATATCGTGCGCTCGACCATGCACGGCGTCCTTTCGGCACCGCCGCGGCACGCGGCCGCAGGTGGCAGCGTCTCAGCATGCGGACCGATGGTGGAATCCGGCATTCGGCTGTGGCACGCTCCACACGTGACCGCTATCGGGATCCGACTGGTGGCGCGTCGCCACGTCGACTTCCGACGAGTCTCTAGCGCGATCTGTCGGCCGGCGGACTAACCCGCCGCTGCTGCGCTTCTCTCCTTATCACCAGCCGGCGCCGGGCGCGCTCGCTGGAGTCTTGACCCCAGGTAATGGTGCGTGCCCGCGTCCCCACCCTGAAGGTCTCAATCATGGGCTCGACAGCGACTCGACCCCGCGGTGAGGGCCAGTGGAAACTGGGCTACCGCGAACCACTCAACCGCAACGAGCAGATCAAGAAAGACGACGACGGCCTGAACGTCCGGGCCCGGATCGAGACGATCTACGCCCACCGAGGGTTCGACTCGATCGATCCCGCCGACTTGCGCGGCAGGATGCGCTGGTGGGGCCTTTACACCCAGCGTAAGGCGGGCATCGAAGGCGGCCGCACCGGCGCGCTGGAGCCCGAGGAGCTCGAGGACCGCTATTTCATGATGCGGGTCCGGGTCGACGGCGGCGCGCTGACCACCGAGCAGCTGCGGGTGCTCGGTGAGATATCGACAACCTATGCCCGCGACACCGCCGACATCACCGACCGGCAGAACATCCAGTATCACTGGATCCAGATCGAGGACGTGCCGACGATCTGGCAGCGGCTGGAGGCCGTTGGCCTGTCCACCACCGAGGCCTGCGGCGACTGCCCCCGGGTGGTCCTTGGCTCGCCGGTCGCCGGCATCTGCGCCGACGAGGTCATCGACGGCACGCCGGCGATCGAGGAGATCAACCGTCGCTACCTCGGCGATCCGGCGTTCTCCAACCTGCCTCGCAAGTACAAGACCGCGATCTCCGGCCAGCAGGACGTGGCGCACGAGGTCAACGACGTCTCGTTCGTCGGTGTCGTGCACCCGCGGCACGGTCCCGGCTTCGACCTCTGGGTCGGTGGCGGGCTGTCGACCAATCCCAAGATCGCGCAACGGCTGGGGGCATGGGTGCCGCTGGCCGAGGTACCGCAGGTATGGGCCGGCGTGACATCGGTGTTCCGGGATTACGGCTACCGCCGGTTGCGGCACCGCGCGCGGATCAAGTTCCTCATCGCGGACTGGGGGGCGCAGCGCTTCCGTGAGGTGCTGGAGGCCGAGTACCTCGGACGCCGGCTCATCGACGGGCCGGCCCCGGAGGCGTCCAGCCACATTATCGACCACGTCGGGGTGCATCCTCAGGTCGACGGGCGCTACTACGTCGGCGTCGCACCAACTGTGGGCCGGGTGTCCGGCTCGACTTTGCTCGCCGTCGCCGAGGCCACCGAGCGGGCCGGCTCCACCCGAGTCCGGCTGACCCCGTACCAGAAACTGGTCGTGCTGGACGTTCCACAGTCCGCAGTGGACGATCTGGTGAGTCAGCTGGTGGTGCTCGGCCTGGCTGCCGAGCCCTCGCTGTGGCAGCGCGCGACGATGGCGTGCACCGGCATCGAGTTCTGCAAGCTGGCGATCGTCGATACCAAGGGGCGGGCCGCGACGTTGGTGCACGAGCTCGAGCAGCGCCTCGCCGACCTGCAGTCCACCTTGGACACGCCGGTGTCGATTCACGTCAACGGCTGCCCGAACTCCTGCGCCCGGATCCAGGTGGCTGACATCGGGCTCAAGGGCCAGATCGTCACCAACGCCGCAGGCACGCAGGTGGAAGGTTTCCAGGTGCACCTGGGCGGCGGTCTTGGACTGGACTCCGGGTTCGGTCGCAAGCTGCGCGGGCACAAGGTCACCAGCGAGGAGCTGGGGGACTACGTGGAGCGCCTGGTACGCGGCTATGCCAAGACCCGCGAGCCCGGTGAGCGCTTCGCGCAGTGGGTGGCCCGGTCAACCGAGGACGAGCTGCGATGAGCGACGCCCGTGCCAGCGCCTTTTTCTGCCCGTACTGCGGCGAGGAGGACCTGCGCCCGGTGCCCGAGCCGCACGGCGCCTGGCGCTGCGCCGACTGCCTGCGGACCTTCGCCGTGAAGCTGATCGGCGTCGGGGTCCCGCCAACCCAGGAGGTCAGGACATGGGCGTGAGCCCTGAGACCTGCTTGCAGGGTCGAAGCGAGACAACCGAGTGGTCCGAGGCGCTGCGGGCGCTGGCGTTGCGGGCCCAGCACGAGCTCGTTGACGCCACGGCGCAGGAGGTGCTGACCTGGGCTGCGCAGACCTTCGGCGACCGCTTCATCGTCGCATCCAACATGCAGGACGCCGTCCTGGTGGAGCTGGCCTCGCGTGCGCGGCCCGGGGTGGATGTGCTGTTCCTGGAGACCGGCTACCACTTCGCCGAGACGATCGGCACCCGGGACGCTATCGCCGCCGCCTACCCGGTACGGATCATCCAGGCGCTGCCCGAGCAGACGGTCGCCGAGCAGGATGCCGCTGAGGGCAAGGACCTGTTCGCCCGCGATCCGGACCGCTGCTGCCAGCTGCGCAAGGTCATCCCGCTGCAGGCCACCCTGGCCGGTTATGACGCCTGGGTGACCGGGGTCCGCCGGGTGGAGGCT
>JALZCO010000485.1 GCA_030863015.1 Actinomycetota bacterium | reverse complement strand
GGCTGACACCGTTGAGCTCGTCGGAGAGCCGCTCCCCTGCGCCCCCTCATCGGGGAGACCCATCCGACCGCACCAGCCAGTCGCCGCCACCACAGAAAGCCAATTCGTTAACTCGTACCGCCGTTCGCTTCCTCCCCTGCTCACCATGGGCCCCCCTGTTACTGCTCAACCGCGCCACCGCGCCCCTGAAGATCACCCTCTATAACAGAAGATAGACGTGCTACACCTGTGGTGCATCATCTAGACGGTGCAGTCGAGCGGATCCATATTTTTTCTTTGACCGTGGACGAGTCATCCCGGGCCTGGGTAGAACCCCGTCACCGATGGCGCGGACCACACCAGGCACCAGCACCATCGCCAGTACCGATCCGGTGATCAACCTGACGACTATGCTCGGTACGACGTAACCGGCCTGAAGCAGTTGGCGAAATGGTCGGTCCCAGCACCGCGCCGATCACAACCACCCGGAGCAACCCGGTGGCCCTGCTGACCAGCGTCCACCCTGCAACGGTGGCCGAGTTCCGCGCCGTGGTGGTGGGTGTGTCACCCTCAAGCGCTGTCACCAAAGCCACCAACCCGACACGGTGTCCCGGATGTGCACCATCCGAGGGCACGGTAACCGTGGCAGCGCAAGCCTCCAAGCACGACGGTGGCCGGGCGACAACCGATCCTGCAGATGGTGGCTCCGGTCGTCGAGGAGCTGGTACACGACGCCATCCACGCAGCGACACTGTCAGCGCCGCAGCGCCATCGGGGACGACCGATCCATCACCATCTCCGCTGACCTACACACCGCACAAGACCTTGCCCACTGCGTCACACCAACCAATCTCCGCTTCTGGTCAAGATCCACCACTGCACCGGCGGAGGATCAGCGTGAGGTGTTGCCGGACTCCTGGAACCCGGGCTCGGATTCCGGGTCGATTTCGACCGGGCGCAGATTATCCGTCATGGTGTTGTCGATCACTGCGCAGTCGGTGGAACCCTCAGTGAGCATCACCGCGCGGTGTCCCGGCCCGGAGAAGCGGTTGTTCCGCACGATGACCCGGGGGAAGTTCCGTAGCAAGATAGCTTGGGAACCGTTGACCGAGATGGTGTTGTGCTCGAAGACGATCGCGATCTGTCCCGTTGGTATGTCACCGCCACGGCGGTCGTCGGTAGTGGCGATCAGGGCTTGGACGTCGACGTTGGTGCAGACGTTATGGGCGATGATGACGTCGTAAGTGGGTGGAGCGTCACGGGTGTCATAGGTCTGGAAACAGTCGGTGTGCGGATCCCCGCGGGGGTGGCCGGACGCCTTGATATCCTTGATTGTGTTGCTGGTCAACCGGTGACCATTGCCGAAGAACCGGATGCCGTCGGCGTCGCCCTGAGTGCGCAGCACCGAGTCGCTCACCGTGTTGTTGTGGACGGTGATCCGCTCCCCGGCAATCCAGATACCGGTCCCGTCGGCACGCCGAACGGTGTTCGACTCGATCACCGTGTCCACGCAGCCCCGGCATTCCACGCCGTCCGCCGTGGCGTTGTAGATCACATTATTACGGGCGACGAGTCCACGACCCGCCATCGTCAGACCATCCCCATCTCGCAGCGCCAGGCCCTGGATGACGACGTAGTCGGCATTGACGTTCAGGCTGCGCATCGTCGCGCCGTCGGCGACGATCGTGATCGGCTGCTGAGGTGTCCCGGAGGTTGTCACCTCCAGCTCGGCGCCGGCCAGACCGTCGCCGCTCAAGCAGACGATGCCGCCGGGCCGGACTTGCTGCAGGGCAGCGCTGGCCTGACCGGGTTCGGTCACCCCATTGGTGCACTCCACCGGACCGCCGGGTAGTGAGGGGCCGGGGGCAGCAGTGCAACTGCTGACAAGCAGCGCCAAGCCCATCATCGTGGCGCACAGCCAGCGGATCCGTACACCGATCACCTGCTTACCCCACCGTGCATCGCGCTAACCAGGGATGTCGGGTCATACTGGCGCGTCGACGCACCTTGCGACTGTAGCCCACCACGCGCTCGCTGATATGCGCGCAGCGAGTCACTGGCTCACAGCCAGTGACGCAGCGACCAACGCGTAGTGTCACCGGACGCGCTGGCTTATCTACCGGTGCGGGCAAGCCGCATCACAGCCCGGATAGCTTGCTTGATCGCGTCGTAGAGCGGCGGAAGCGGAGGTGTGCGACTGCGGTAGATCGGCGACACTTGGGTGGGTTTTCTAGCGGAGTCTTTCATACGGTGTTTGTCCGTCGAGGGCGCCGTGGGGTCTGTGGTAGTTGTAGTAGTTGTAGTAGTCTTCCCACTCTTTGAGTTTGTCGTTGAACACTTTCGCGTCGTCGATGACTACGCCTTCGAGTAGGCGGTAGAACTCTTCGGCGTCGATGCGGTGTGAGCGTTCAACTTTTCCGTTGAGCCGGGGTGTGGCGGGCTTGATGTAGACGTGATTGACGCCCTTGTCCAGCACATCAGCCAGTTGCGTTGCGGGTCAGACCACGGCCCGGGAAGGCACGCCGGCGATCCTCACAGTCAGATCGAGACCTGAGGTGATACACGCCGATCCTCACAGATGCGTCACGGCGTCATTGCGCTGGGCGTAACCCGGCACGCCGGAGACCACGGTTCGGCAAGTTTTAGCGATACCCGGCCCAGCGCTGTCCCGCACGGTGATCAGGAAATGATCCACCCGGCTGGTGGTGATTTCCCGCAGCTTCAGCGCGCCCAGAGCAGGTAAGACGTGGCAGTCCAGTGCCCGGCCGTAGGTGTTGACGGTGGATGCTGACCGTTCCCCGCCTGGGCAGCATCACGCACGCCGGTGAACCACCGCTGTGCAGTCACCGCAAATCGGGTCTCAGCCGCTACCTCGGCGTCCCCGCCCCCACAACGGCGCAGCAGCACCGTCTGCAGATTGCGTTGCGCCGCGCCGCTCATAGGGGCGCTCGCTCAGACCAGCCGAGTCACACCTCAGTATCGCGCACGCGGCAATGTGCCTGGTAGGCGCCCTGAAACGGCCGGGAATTTTGATTTTGCCGTGGCTGCCCACGGGTAGCGGTGGACGTCGAGCTGGCCCGGGAAGCCGCTGCCGCCGGAGCCGATGCCGTGGCCCTGATTCAGCGTGTCGCTGGTGAGTTACGGGCTTCTTCCAGCACCACCGGGGTGTGATCGAGCGGCGCCCTACTGGCACCTCGCTGGTGGGGCTGTTTTGCGTCTGAGGCGGATTTGAGCGCGACACGCGGGCGCCAGCTATGCCACGAATGCAGCAGTCGCCCTATACCCTCCGCCCACGGAGTCCGTCTGGATCACAGGTCTCTGCCCTGCGAGAGGGGGCGGAGATGGAGGAGGTGTGAAAGGCAGACACCGCAGAAAGGATGACGAGCAGCCGTGTTGCCGCTACTGGCGACTCCGACTGCTCATCAGCCTCATCGGTGAGATCGCCCGCGTTTTGATCGGCTAGGGCGCTCTCAGGTCGGGCCGTTCCACTGGGGGCGGCCCGACCCCTTCTAACCGTCACCGTCTGTGTACGTCACGGTCACTGTGGAACTATGCCACAGGTGCTGTGCCAGTGTGTGTGAAGTGTGGATAAGGGGCGTGTCGTGCGAGACACACGCGCCGGACAGCCACAGCGGGTGGTTGGGCACCACGGCCCCCAGCTAGCCCGGCCGGACAAGATCAATGCACCGTTTATACCGGAAACAACGCGACACAACGCGCGCATATCGACTGCTACCGACTCGGCAAGACGCAAAAGCTGGTGTGAGTATCCCCACCGCGGCGACCGCTGCCAGGTCAGGTGGTGCTTCGTTCGGCGGCACCGGAGCGTCAGGATCTCTTTTTCATTATGCGCATCATCCTCGGCAGTTCGCCCGCCCGCTGAGGCGTCCGGCCGCTTCGCTAACCATTGCTTACTTCTGAGCCGTAGGGTCTAGCCATGCGGGCCAAGACCATCCTGGGTGTGGCGGCGTCGATGGCAGTGGTCATCGGCCTGGCGGTGGGCTGTGGGGCCTCGGGTCGCCATAGCGCCATCCACGGCGACAGCCACGCGATGTCGACAAGCAGCCCCGCTCCCATGACCATGGGCCCGACGGCCTCCGGTCAGCTCTCCTTGCCCACCGACTCACCCGCCGGTCCCATCGTCTGGCCCCAGCCGATGGCCCACATGGGTCCCGGAATGGCCATGGCGGCCCCCGCCTGCACAGCGGCTCCCAACGCCGCTCAGCGCCAAGCCGCCGTGGACCTCACCAACCGCACAGTGGCGGCCGTGGCCCGCTACCGAAGCCTGGCGATCGCCAAGGCTGACGGATACGTGCCCATCACCCCCACTGGCCTGCCCGTCGTGCACTACATCAAGCCGGCCTACGTCGCCGACGGCGACCTCCTCGACCCTCAGCGGGTCCAGTC
>JALZCO010000463.1 GCA_030863015.1 Actinomycetota bacterium | reverse complement strand
GAGACCGTCCGCGCTGCTCGGCGGCCCTAGAGATCGGGTAGGCGACCACCAACGGGTTGGCCCCAGACAGGATCATGGTGTGACCGTCGAGGAACGGTTCGGTGTCGGTGAGTCCCCGCCACAGATGGATGCCGTTCCAGATCGGTGGGCCCTCATTGGGGTGTAATTGCGCGCGCACCGCGGAGTTGATGCCATCGGCACCAACCAGCGCGTCGGCCGACTCGACCACGAGATGACCGGTCCGCCGATCCCGTAGCTCGACCGACACCCGAGCATCACTGTTCTCGAAGCGTTCAACGGCCAGCCCGGTCCGGACTGCGTCAGCACCGAGGCGTTGCCGCACGGCGTGCAGCAACATCATCTGTAGCTCGCCTCGATGGATTGAGTACTGCGGCCAGCGATAGCCGGCGGCCAGGCCCCGGGGCTCAACGCAGATCCGGCTGCCGAAGCGGTCGTGATAGATCAGCTCCTTAGTTGGGATGCCGGTGGCCGTCAGCTCGTCGGCCAACCCCAGTTCGACCAATTCGCGGGTGGCGTGCGGGAGGATGTTGATGCCGACACCGAGCGCCCGTAGCTGGCGAGCCGCGTCGATCACTCGCACCTCAATGCCCGCCGCATGCAGGCTCAATGCGGCGGACAGCCCACCAAGACCCGCGCCTGCGATCAAGACATCCACGACAAACTCCTCTAACCCCAGGCACTCGACAGTGTGCACGGCGAGCACCCCGTCGGCGACCGAGATTTGGAAACCAGAACCGGGACGGACGGCATTACCGATGGGCGGCCGAGAACAAATCGGTGTGGCGACTGGACGCTAGGGTTTAGAGATCAGCGGGTTATACCTGAGCATGGGAGGCCCGAGGCCTCCCTTCAGTCGGCGTAGGCAGCGTCCAGGTAGACCGCGGCGTCGGCATGCAGCTCGCCGCGGTGCACGTAGGCGTCCTTCATCATGCTGATCTTGGCGTGACCCATCAGGCCGGCCTTCTACCAATCCGACAACCCCGAATTCATCGTGGAGGATCGTGGCGTAGGTGCGCCGCCAGATGTGCGGAGTCATCCACCCCAGCCCCGCCTCCATACGTACCACCCGAACGCTGCGACGCACATTGGACGGCCACCGGAAGGTCGGGCGCCCGTCGGCGCCGGTGGCGGCGAACACCGGCCACATCGGATCTTCTTCACCGGTGAGCCGGGCGCGTAGCCGGTCAGTGGCGAATCCAGGCAGTGGGATGACCGCAGCGCGGAGGAGGTCTTGCTGGTGTCGCTGCGCACCAGGCCCTTGCCCTTGATGTAGCAGACCTTGCCCCTGACGGCGACGATCGGCGCCAGCCTCATGCCATCCCCCGGAGACCACGGGCACGCCGTCAAGGTCGAGATCGCAAATCCGGACCCCGCAGACCTCGCTGATCCGCAGATCCGTGCCGAGCGCGAACCGGATCAGGTTGGGGAGATCCGTGGCCCGCGCGATGATCTGCTTGCGCGCTACCTTCGGATCGTTGCTTGTGCCATCGAGCCATCCGAGGAACTGACGCGCTCCTCGATGGTCAGCGCCCGCGGCTGCGCCCTGCGCTTGCCTTTGATTCCCCGATTCGCTCAAGCTCGCGGACCGGGTTGCTCGGCGCCGCCTTGTGCAGGACGGCCTGCTGCATCGTTCCGCCGACGAAGGTCCGGAGGGTACGCCGGGTGTTCGCCGCGTACCCGCGCTACTGCAGGGTGGTGAAGTACGCGTCGAGCTGGCGACGTCGCATTCAGACAAATCTCTGAGCCACCGCCCGCCGCCACCTCGGCGTAGCCTATGGCCCTGGTGAGCGGGTGTGGAGCCAGGCTGACGTCCCTTCGCCCCGAGTCGTTCCCCGGCAAACCCTGGAGTTTTCGACAGCCAAAGTGGTAGATCAACTAGCCGTCCGAGGGTCGACGTTGAGCTCGTCACCGCCCACCTCGGCGACCAGCGGTAGGCGGCGGTGCACCTAGCTCCGGGGGCCGACGTTGGCCCGAGGAGCGACGGCCCCCGGTCGCTACATGACAGGAGCTAAAGATGAGAGTGGCCGTACTACGCGAACCGGGGGACGTCGTCATCGAGGAGCGTCCCATTCCCCGGGCCGGTCCGGGGGAGGTCGTCGTCCGGGTCCGCGCCGTCGGCGTGTGCGGGTCAGACACCCACTACTACGAGCACGGGCGCATCGGACGTTTCGTCGTCGAGGCCCCGCTCGTGTTGGGTCACGAGGCCGCGGGCGAGGTGACGGATCTTGGGCCCGGTGTCACGAGGCTGGCCGTCGGCGAACGCGTATCCATTGAGCCCGGGGTTCCGGACCTGACCTGCGGACAGTGTCTGGCCGGGCGGTACAACCTCTGCCCGAACATGCGCTTCTTCGGGACCCCGCCCGTTGACGGCGCGTTCGCCGAGTACGTCGTCGTGCACGAGGCCTTCGCCCACCCAGTGCCCTCCAACGTGGGCGATGACGCCGCCGCCCTGCTCGAGCCACTCTCGGTCGGCATTTGGGCATGTATGAAGGCCCGGGTCACCGCTGGCTCCCGAGTTCTCATCACCGGCGCAGGACCGATCGGGCTCGTCAGCCTTCAGGCAGCGCTTGCCTTCGGAGCGACCGAGGTCGTCGTGTCCGACGTTAACCCGGTACGGCTTGCTCTTGCGAAGGAACTGGGTGCCACGATGGTCATCGACGCGCGCGAAGCGAGTGCCACCGACCTCCACCGATCACCCGAGGTGCTTCTCGAGTGCTCCGGGCACCCCCCAGCGATCGGTGAGGCGATCCGCGCGCTCGACCGCGCTGGTCGCGCGGTGCTCGTTGGCATGGGTGGCGACGAGATCCTGCTGCCGCTGTCCGTGATCCAGGAGCGAGAGCTCGAGCTCTCAGGCACGTTCCGCTACGCCGGAACCTGGCCCAAGGCAATCGCGCTCATCACCTCGGGACGGATCAACCTCGATCGCCTGGTCACCGGTACCTACCGGCTCGACCAGGCGGAACAGGCGCTGACGGCAGGCCGACGCGACCAGCAGTCGGTCAAGGTCGTGGTCCACCCCCAGACCTGACAACCGGTCCGCCCATCTCGCTAACTCAAGGAGACTCCTTGGCATCCGTCACCTACGACAAGGCAAGTCACATCTGTCGGTGACCGGCCGGCTATCCGGCGGCGTGTCGGTGTGCGTGTATGGCGGTGTGCCATTCACCGAGCACCGCATCTGCGCCACCAGGGTGCGCCGCGCAAAGAGGTAGATCAATTAGCCATTTGAGGGCTCCACGTTGAGCTGGTCACCGCCCACCTCGACGACCACGGGTAGGCGGCGGTGCACCTCGATTTCGGTCTCGGGTCGGTTTTGGAGTAGGCGTTGCTGCCGATGCAGTGGCGCGTCCAGCACGAGGACCCGCGGTTCAGCTGGGTGGCGACCCGCTCGGCCACGGTGAGGCCGAAGAATCCGGAACCGACCACCATCAGGCGGGGCTGAGTACTACTCACGGGTAGTGAGGTAGCCGCTGGGGTGTTGGGCTGCTTGCCGTGGGGCGCACACGGACCCTGCTCGACGTCGTGGGCCGTCCCTAGTCGGCCAGCCGGACCACCATCTGGCCGGCGTAGGGGCGCCATGACGTCACGTGGACCCCGGTGGGATCTTCGGCAAACGTGAACTCGTAGGTGGGCTGAATGGGCGGGCCGGCCTTGAATCGGTAGTAGTTCCAGTCGAGCAGGGTACGCAGAACCGGGCCTGCCGTGGCTCGCTTGGCGCGCAAGAGATCGGCGATCTGGGCACGGTCGGTAAAACGGTCGACAACGGTGCAGTCACAAAAGTAGGCGACGGTGCCGACCTCGCCGAATGACTCCACGGTTGCGCCAGGTGGCACTCTGGCGGCAAGAGCGGCGTACTCGGACGCGGAAGCCCAGTTGCCCGAAATGGTGGTCAGTGTCCAGGGCCGTCCGGCCAGGAACACCGCCGTCACCGCGATCAGGAGCACGCCGATCGGCGAACCGGCGAACTGCAATGGGCGAGACAGCGCTCCTAGGCTCAGTGCGGCGAGCATACTCAGCGCGCCGATCGCGGGCCCGTAATACCATTGGTACGGCGGGACTTTGAGGAGCAGGTAAACTGTGATGTGGCCGACCGCGCCGATCCCCCACACAATGGTCAGCACCGCACCCGGCCCAGCCAAGCGGCGTGCCCATGCGATGCTCCACACAACCAGAGCGACAACACCAAACACGGCAGGAATTAGGGACAGCGCAACGGCAATCGGATAACCGAGCCAGAAATACCACAGGCCGGCGGCAAAAGACCTGCCCGCCCACACCTCGTTGACCTTAAGCAAAAGCGTGTCTGGGACGGCAGAACCGAGCCACCACCACGATGCGGCAAACCACGGCAAGGCGATGACACTGGCGGCTCCGACCATCTGCGCGATACGTCTTATACGAGTCCGAGCAGGCGAAGTTCCGATCACCGCGATGAGTGCGGCTATGGCAAACGCGGCGAGATCGACGCGAGTAAGCACCAGCAATCCACACACCACACCGGTGATCACCGGACGCCGAGCAAGCACAACGAGACCCAGAACGGCGACCAACGCCAGCCCCAAGTATGTCTCCAGTCCGATCGTGGAGACGAGAAGCGGATTCACCACCAGAAGACTGACCGCCATCGCCGCTGGCCACTGGCTGTACCCCAGCCGTGCGCAGATCATGGACAAGGCGGCGCCGGTCACAGCGAGGGAGGCGATGAGCAGTATCCCTACCGAAACCACCGGCGCCCCAAACAGCACGATGAGCCCGGCCATCAACAGCACGTTCAGCGGTGAGGTGGCTGTGTTCGACTGGTGCCCCGGCTCCAAGGCCCACTGCCCATGTTGGGCCAGCGTGCGCGCGTAATTCAGGGTGATGTAGGCGTCGTCGATCAGGGCTCGGTGCGCGGCCAGGAACACCAGTCCCCCACCGACCGCGCCCAATGCCGCTGACAGTCCCCAAGCGGGAACAGCCGAGACACGTCTAGTTCCCGGCGTGGGTGGCTCGGCGGCTAGCGAGGTCACCGTTCCGATTCAACACGGCGAAGCCCGCAATCCGGTCGCTGGCCTCAACATCTGTTCCCAGGCGTCGACGGAGGTTAGCTCTGGCACCGCGGCACTGTCACACTCCACTCCGGCACTAGCCTGCGGTAAAGCACGACGATGCGAGCGAACAGGGCGCAGAACTGCTGCGGATTCCGCTTGCGGAAGGCGACGCCGCAGCCATCGGCGTTCGAGCCCGTGGCTGAATCGACTATGCGAGCAGGAACCGCCGGGCGTTGCGAGCCGGCACGTTGATCTGAGGCGACCCGCAGTTGACCGCGATCTACTAC
>JALZCO010000452.1 GCA_030863015.1 Actinomycetota bacterium | reverse complement strand
CCCGTGTGACGTGTAAAGGGCTCCATCACTGCTCCTTACTCACGACTTAATCGAGGTCGGCGGGTGCTGACAGGGTGCCTCGAACGGCGGTGGCGGCCGCGACCAGGGGGGAAACGAGGTGGGTCCGGCCGCCTTTGCCCTGGCGGCCTTCGAAGTTGCGGTTGGAGGTTGACGCGCAGCGCTCCCCCACGGCGAGCTGATCGGGGTTCATCCCCAGGCACATCGAGCATCCCGCCGAGCGCCACTGAGCCCCGGCCGCAGTGAACACCTCGTGCAGGCCCTCGGCCTCGGCCTGAGCGCGCACCCGCATCGAGCCAGGAACGACCAGCATTCGCACGCCGTCGCGCACTCGGCGGCCGGCGAGCACCCCCGCCGCCGCCCGCAGGTCCTCGATCCGCCCGTTGGTGCAGGATCCAAGAAACACGGTATCCACCGCGATCTCGCGCAGCGGGGTGCCCGGAGTCAGGTCCATGTAGGCCAGTGCCTTGGCCACTGCGAGCCGTTCACCTTCGTCGGTGATCTGCTCGGGATTGGGCACTCGCTCGGACAACGGTAGGCCCTGGCCAGGATTGGTGCCCCAGGTGACGAAGGGCGCCAGAGTGTCGGCGTCAATGTGGATCTCGGCGTCGAAGGTGGCGTCGTCGTCGCTGTGCAGCGAGCGCCAGTACTGCACAGCCACGTCCCACTGCGGGCCCACCGGCGCGTGCGGACGGCCGGCCAGGTAATCGAACGTGGTGGTATCCGGGGCGATCATGCCGGCCCGGGCACCCGCCTCGATCGACATGTTGCAGACCGTCATCCGGGCTTCCATGGACAGCTGCTCGATGACGTTTCCGCGGTACTCCAGCACGTAGCCCTGGCCACCGCCGGTACCGATCTGAGCGATCACGGCCAGGATGATGTCTTTGCTTGTGACGCCTGCGGGCAACGACCCATCGCGGCTGCGCACAACCACCGACATGGTCTTGAACGGGCGTAGCGGCAGGGTTTGGGTGGCCAGCACGTGCTCCACCTCGGAGGTGCCGATACCGAACGCCAGCGCACCGAAGGCACCATGGGTAGAGGTGTGAGAGTCACCGCACACCACGGTCATCCCCGGCTGGGTAAGACCCAGCTGCGGCCCCACGACATGCACGATGCCCTGGTCCACATCGCCCATCGGATGCAGCCGTATGCCGAACTCCGCGCAGTTCCGGCGCAGCGTGTCCACCTGAGTGCGGGAAACCTCATCGGCGATCGGCAGCTCGATATCCATGGTGGGGACGTTGTGATCCTCGGTTGCGATCGTCAGATCTGGCCGGCGGACCGGTCGACCTGCCAACCGCAACCCATCGAACGCCTGCGGGCTGGTGACCTCGTGCACCAGGTGTAAATCGATGTAGAGCAGGTCAGGAGCCGCACTGTCGCCGTTGCCCTCACCGTGACGCACCACGTGGGCGTCCCAGACCTTCGCTGCGAGCGTGCGTCCCATCGCCTAAACTCCTCCGCCGACCTTCTCGCATGCTGGACTTCCCATATAGCGGGAAGTTAGTATCGTTTCGTGGGACAGCATAGCGGTATCGGCGTGCTGGACAAGGCGATGACGGTACTGCGCGCGGTGGCTGCGAATCCGTGCGGCCTGGCCGAACTATGTGCCCGCACGGGCTTGCCGCGGGCCACCGCGCACCGCCTGGCGGTGGGTCTGGAAGTTCACCGGCTGTTGCGTCGCGGCACCGACGGACGGTGGCGTCCTGGACCCGCCTTGCACGAGCTGGGCAACGGTGCTCTCAATCCATTGCTCGACGCCGCAGCGATGGTGCTGCCCCGGCTGCGTGACCTCACCGGAGAAAGCGTCCAGCTCTACCGGCGGGACGGGATGGTCCGGGTATGTGTGGCAGCTGCCGAACCTCCCAGCGGCCTGCGTGACACCGTCCCGGTGGGAGCCCGGCTGCCGATGACCGCCGGATCAGGGGCCAAGGTGTTGGCCGCGTGGGCCGATTCGGTCACCCAACGCGCCGTGCTCGGCGAAGCCGTGTTCAGCGAGCGAATCCTGATGGAGGTGCGCCGGCGAGGCTGGGCGCAGAGCGTGGCCGAGCGCGAGTCCGGGGTGGCAAGCGTGTCCGCCCCGGTGCGCGATGCGGCCGGCAATGTGGTGGCCGCGGTGTCGGTGTCCGGTCCGGTGGAGCGGATCGGTCGGCGGCCGGGCGTGCGCTGGGCCGCCGACCTGCTGGCCGCCGCCGAAGCACTGCACAACCGGCTGTGAACGGTCCGCGGTAGCGGCCGGTCAACAGTCGGACTGGCCTATCGCCGCGCGGACAGTTTCGGCGAACGGAACGCCGAGTTCTTCAAAGATCTTCAGCGCCTTGCGCCAGAGGTCATCGGCCTGCCCGCGTTCGGCGGTATCGGAGGCGACCTGCCCCAATCCCCACAGTGCCTCCGCCTCAGCGCGCCGGTCACCGAGGTGCCGGCCAAGGGTCACGACCTGAGTGTGGTACTCACGAGCCTGGCCGTACTCGCCGACGGACCGCTCAACGTCGCCCAGACCCCGCAACGCCAGAAGTTCCCCGTATCGGTAACCGAGTTGCCGGGCCAGCGCCTGGGAGTGGTACTCGCGAGCCTGGCCATACTCCCCGACCAGCCGCTCAACGTAGCCCAGCCCTCGCAGCGCCAAGACCTCACCGAATCGGTAACCGAGTTGCCGAGCCAGAGTCAAAGCCTGGGTATAGTACTCGCGGGCCTGCCCGTACTCCCCGACGAGCCGCTCAACCTGGCCCAACCCGCGCAACGCCTCGGTTTCATCGCGCCGGTCACCGAGGTGGCGGGCCAGGGCCAACGCCTGGGTGTGGTACTCGCGGGCCTGACCGTACTCCCCGACAAATCGCTCAACCTGGCCGAGTTCCCGCAGGGCCAGGACTTCACCGAATTGGTACCTGAGGTGGCTGGCCAAGGCCAACGCCTGGGTGTGGTACTCGCGGGCTTGGCCGTACTCCCCGACGAGCTGCTCAACCTGGCCCAACCCGCGTAGCGCGTCCGCTTCAGCGCGCTGGTCACCGAGGTGGCGGGCCAGGGCCAAGGCCTTGGTGTAGTGCTCCCGAGCCTGGCCGTACTCCCCGACAAGCCGCTCAGTTTGACCTAGTGCCCCGAGCGCGTCGGCCTCAGCGCGCCGGTAATTTGAGGTCCCGAGCTAGGGCCAACACCCGAGTGTGGTACTGGCGAGCCTGGACGTAGTCCCCAACGAGCCGCTCAACGTAGCCCAGTCCCCACAGCGCGTCGACTTCACCGTGCCGGTCACCGAGGTGCCGGTAGACGGTCAAAGCATGGCCGTACAGGTATCGAACGTCAGACCAGTATCCGAAGTCACGGAAGTGCACAGCCAGCACGGTGGACAAATCCGCGGCTTCAACGGTCGGACTCATCGAACGCACGCACCCGAGCAGGTTGTGCCGTTCACCGCTGAGCCAGGAGCGCGCCTGCGACGCGTCAGCGAACGCCAGTACAGGTTTCCGAGTAGTGCTCTTATCCCGATCATCCGCAACGTAGGGCCGCAGTAGCCGGTCAGCCTCATGGGTGATCGCCAGATAGCTATCGGCCAGCCGATCCACCGCCGCTACCCCGCTGGACCGGCGACTCCTCAGCGTCGGCGCATTCTCGAGCGTAGCGGCGCACCAGGTCGTGCATGCGGTAGCGCGGACCGCCGGGAATACCCGCGACCAAGAGTTGCTCCAGCAGGTTGTGGTCAACGAGCTCGCGCAACAGTTGCCTGCCGTGACCGGCCGCCACGTCGGCCACCGCGGCGATCACCACTGGGGTGATCTCGGTTCCGGGATGCCAGCCCAGCAGGCGAAACGCCCGACGCTGCGCATCGGTCAGTAGCCGGTAGGACCACTCGAATGCCGCCCGCACCGAGAGGTGCCCGGCCACGAACGCATCCAACGCCGCGGCCTGGTCGGCGAAGTCGGCGGCAAAGTCGGCCAGCAGCTCACCCCGGTGGTGACGCAGCCGTCCGGCGATGAGCCTGATAGCCAATGGCAACCGGCCACACGCGGCCAGGATCTGCCGGACCGCATTGCGATCTTCGCATCGTTGCGTGCCGAGCAGCTTGATGAACAACTGCTCCGCTTCCTCCCACCCCAGAACGTCGAGCGAGAGTGGGTAAGCGTCGGTGATGCCAGTCAGCTTGCGCCTGCTGGTGATCAGCACGAGACAACCAGGCGCCTCCGGAAGCAGCGGAAGCACCTGGTCGCTGTTGGCTGCGTTGTCCAGCACGATCAGCATGCGCCGCGCGTGGATGTGGTGTCGCCACTGGTCTTGGCGTTCGGCCAGGTCGGCTTTGATCGCCTCGGGCGGCACACCTCGTTGGAGCAGCATTTGCTCCAACGCACCGGAGGGTCCGCGTGGCGCCATGCCAGGGGTGTGGCCATATAGGTCAACCCAGATCGCCCCGTCCGGGTAGCGGGTAGCGGGTAGCGAGCTCATGGGCGGCATGCCGGGCGAACGCCGTCTTCCCGACCCCCGCCATGCCGTCGATCGCGTAGATGGTCACCACGGTGCCCTGCGGTGCCTGTTCAGCGATCCGAGCACGCAGCTCGGCCATCGCTCCATGCGCCCGGTGAAGTGCGTAACCTCCCCGGGCAGTCCGCCGCCCGATCGCTCGGAGACGACCGGCCGGTCGACCAGCGGGCCGCCAGCACCATGAGCAGCGTTTGAG
>JALZCO010000052.1 GCA_030863015.1 Actinomycetota bacterium | reverse complement strand
CACCGAACCGTCCGGACGCCACCTGCTTGATCGCCGAGCGGCGCAGGTCCCCGTTGGGGTCAGGGGTGTAGCGGTCGGCGTCTTCGCCGCCCTCACCGGTGTTCGACTTGCCGCCGAGCCGGTTCATTGCGATCGCCAGCGTCTCGTGCATCTCCTTGGAGATGGATCCGTAGGAGATGGCGCCAGTCGCGAAGCGCTTGACTATGGACGTTACTGGCTCGACTTCCTCAACTGGAACCGGTGGGCGCACACCTTCGCGGAAGGCGAACAACCCGCGCAGCGTCATCAGGCGCAACGACTGGTCGTCGACGAGCCGGGTGTACTCCTTGAAGATGTCGTAACGACCCGCCCTGGTGGAGTGCTGCAACTTGAACACCGTCTGTGGGTTGAAGACGTGCGGCTCACCCTCGCGGCGCCACTGGTAGTCGCCGCCGATCGCAAGCTCCCGATGTGGGGGATGCACCCCGCCGGGCGGGTAGGCGCGACGGTGGCACCTCGCGACTTCTTCGGCCAGCGTGTCGAACCCGACCCCGCCGAGCCGGGAGGTGGTGCCGGAGAAGCAGGAGTCGATGACCTCCGCTCCCAGCCCGATCGCCTCGAAGATCTGCGCGCCGGTGTAGGAGGCGACAGTAGACACACCCATCTTGGACATCGTCTTGCGGACGCCCTTGCCCAACGCCTTGATCAGATTGCGGGTAGCGGTCTTGCCGTCGATGCCGTTGAGTAGCCCTCGTTCGGCCATGTCCTCCACAGTGGCCATCGCCAGGTAGGGGTTGACCGCTGCCGCTCCATACCCGATGAGCAATGCGATGTGGTGCACCTCGCGGGCGTCGGCGGACTCGACGATCAGCCCTATCTGGGTGCGGGTCTTCTCCCGCACCAAGTGGTGGTGCACGGCTCCGGTGAGCAGCAGGGACGGGATCGACGCGCGCTGGTCATGGGCGCCCCGGCTGGAAAGCACAATCAGCCGTACACCGTCGGCCACCGCGGTGGAGACCTCGGCGCGGATCTCGTCGAGTCGGCGGACCAGCGCCTCGCCGCCCCCGTGCACGTCGTAAAGGCCTGCGACGGTATGTGTCTGGTACTCCGGCTGGTCGCCGTCGTCGTCGACGTGGATGATCTTGGCGAGTTCGTCGTTGTCCAGCACGGGGAACGGCAGCACGATCCGACGGCAAGAGTCCGCGCCGGCCACCAGCAGGTTGGGCTGGGCGCCAAGCTGTGCCTGCAGCGAGGTGACCAATTCTTCCCGGATCGCATCCAGCGGTGGGTTAGTGACCTGGGCGAACAGCTGAGTGAAGTAGTCGAACAGCGGCCGGGAGTGCTGCGAGAACGGGGCCAGTGGGGTGTCATTGCCCATCGACCCGATCGGCTCGGCACCGGTAAGGGCCATCGGTGCCAGCAGTATCCCGAGCTCTTCCTGGGTGTAGCCCTCCGCCTGCTGGCGGCGCACCAGCGAGGCGCGGGTATGCACTTCCCGCTCGCGTTCGGGCAGGTCCTCCAGGCGGGTCAGTCCCTCGGCTGTCCAGTCGGCGTAGGGATGCTCGGCGGCGAGCTCGCCCTTGATCTCCTCATCGCTGACGATCCGGCCGGCCGCGGTGTCCGCCAGGAACATCCGGCCCGGCTCCAGGCGCCCCTTGCGCACCACCGTGGCGGGGTCGATGTCCAGTACCCCGACCTCGCTGGCCAGCACCACCAGGCCGTCCTCCGTGACCCAGTACCGGGCCGGGCGCAGGCCGTTGCGATCCAGCACGGCACCTATCACGGTTCCGTCGGTGAACGCGACCAACGCGGGGCCGTCCCAGGGCTCCATCAATGTGGAATGAAACTCATAGAACGCTCGGCGGGCGGGGTCCATCTCGTCGTGGTTCTCCCACGCCTCCGGGATCATCATCAGCACCGCGTGCGGCATCGATCGACCGCCCAGGTGCAGCAGTTCGAGAACCTCGTCGAAGGATGCCGAGTCGCTGGCTTCCGGGGTGACGATCGGGTACAGACGATCCAGATCACCGGGGATGAGGTCGGTGGCGAGTTTGCTCTCCCGCGCGCGCATCCAGTTCCGGTTACCACGCAGGGTGTTGATTTCGCCGTTGTGCGCCACGAAGCGGTACGGGTGGGCCAGCGGCCAGGAGGGGAAGGTGTTGGTGGAAAACCGCGAGTGAACCAGCGCCAGCGAGCTGGTGACCCGCTTGTCGGACAGGTCCGGGTAGAAGCTCACCAGTTGTTCCTCGGTGAGCATTCCCTTGTAAACGATCGTGCGCCCGGACAGGCTCGGGAAGTAGACGTCGACGTCGCGCTCGGCGCGCTTGCGTACGCAGTACGCACGGCGCTCCAGGTCCAACCCGGTCAAGGGCTTGCCGACGTCCTGGAAGGCCGCCAAGAACAGTTGCCGGAAGGCGGGCATTGCCGAGCGGGCGGTAGGGCCGACTCCCTCGGGGTTGACCGGCAACTCCCGCCAGCCCAGTACCGGCATGCCTTCCTCAGCGGCGATGGCCTCGACGGCCGCGATCACCTCGGAGTCGTCTGCCGGCAGGAAGGCGGTACCCATCGCATACCCACCCGGCTCGGGCAGCTCGAAGTCCACGACCTCGCGGAAAAAGCCATCCGGAACCTGGAACAGGATGCCAGCACCGTCACCAGTGTCGGGCTCTCCACCCCGGGCACCCCGATGTTCAAGGTTGCGCAGCGCAGTGAGAGCCTTGCGGACGATGCCATGATCGCGGCGCCCGGCGAGGTCGGCCACAAAGGCCACCCCGCAGGCGTCGTGCTCGTAGGCGGGGTCATACAGACCCGCTGCCCGACGCCGGCTGTATCGGAGGCTCGATCCCTCACGCAGGTTGTTAGCGGTCACGAGGACCTCCCCGTCGTCTCGATTTCAGCTGCTACACGCATCGGGACGACATGGACCCATCTGCGGCTACCCGCAGGTTACCTCAGCGGGGTATGAGCCGTTATCACTTCTTTACCAGCGATCCGTAGCCGGCCGCCGATATATGACGGTTTATCACCATCGGCGGTGCACAATCGCCCTGATCAGGCCGCCGCGAGGGCGGGGTTTTCGGGAAAGGATGCGTGGTTGGGAGTGCAAGGTCCCCGGTTTGGACGTCCCCGGTTTGGACCGCAGAGCGTGAGCCTGGCTGAGGAGATCCGGGATGTGCTGCGGCGCTTCCCCCGGCGCGGGATCAGGCGCTGGGGGGCCAAGCGGGTTGCGGTGGCAATCACCGTCGTCACTGACCGAAGTGGCCCGGCGGTGCTGTTCCCCCGGCGCGCCGCTGTACTACGCGTCTCCCCAGGGCAGTACATGTTGCCGGGCGGACGCACCAAATCCGGCGAGTCAGTACCCGACGCAGCCCGCCGCGAGCTCGCCGAGCAGCTGGGGATGCAACTACCGGCGAAGTCGATACTCGGCCTGCTGGACGACTACGACGCTCGTTCCGGATTCGTGATCACACCGGTGGTGATGTGGGCCGGGGAGCACCCCCCGGAGGTACTCCACGACGACCGAGCGTGCACTGTTCCATTCACCGACCTCGACGTCGAACCGGTGTTCGTGGCCATGCCGGGGTCCGACCACCCGGTGATCCGCCTGCCGCTGCACGGGGAGTGGGTGCACGCGCCGACGGCCGCGGTGCTTTACCAGTTCCGCGAGGTGGTCATGTACCGACGGTGCACTCGAGTCGCCCACCTCGACGAGCCCGTCTTCGCCTATCCCGAGAGGCGCTAGCGTGAAGGTGTGCGGCTGGCGACGTGGAATGTGAACTCGGTACGTTCCCGGCTGCCGCGACTGCTGCCTTGGCTGGATGTGCGCGCGCCTGATGTGCTGTGCTTGCAGGAGACCAAGCTGCCCAACGATGCCTTCGACGAACTGGTCCGGCCGGCGCTGAGCGAGCGCGGGTACGCCGTCGCGCACCACGGCGAAGGGCGGTGGAACGGGGTGGCCATAGCCTCCCGGGTCGGGCTGGACAACGTGGTTGCCGGGCTGCTCGACGAACCTGCCAATCCGGTAGGACAGGGTGTAGACCCTGAAGCGCGGGCGGTGTCCGCCACCTGCGCAGGGCTGCGGATCAGCTCGGTATACGTGCCCAACGGTCGAACTCCCGGCGACCCGCACTACCGTTACAAGCTCGACTGGCTGGCCGCGCTGCGGGCTACCGTGGCCGCCGGCAGTCCTGAGGCGACCGTGATCTGTGGCGACATGAACGTCGCGCCGGCTGACGAGGACGTGTACGACCCGGCCGCCTACGCCCTCTCCACCCACGTCACGCCACCGGAACGGGAAGCGGTGCGCGCCCTCGGATTACGCGATGTGGTGCGGGAACGCTGGCCCGGGCAGCGGATCTTCACCTACTGGGATTACCGGGCCGGCATGTTTCACCAGGACCGCGGAATGCGCATCGATCTCGTGCTCGCCGGCGCAGACGTCGCGGCGCGAACGTGCGCGGCGTGGGTGGATCGCCAGGCCCGGAAGGGCAGTGCCCCCAGCGATCATGCACCGGTGATCGTGGACTTGGACGACGCGCCGGACGGAGACTGCGGCCCCGTCGTGCCGCCCCCCTCAGCGCGGCGCTGAGGCAGGCAGGGCCGTGGCGGAGTTGAACGGCGTTCCCGCCAACCTGGATCAGCTCCAGGTCCTGGCGTTGACCAACTACGGTCACTTCACCTCGATGAGAGTCGACAATCAACGGGTACGCGGTCTCTCACTTCATCTTGAGCGCTTGATGCGTGACTGCCGCCAGGTATTTGCTGCCGACCTCGACGCTGACCGCATCCGGCACCTCATTCGCCATGCGCTGGTCGACGTCATCCAGCCGGTGGGTGTTCGGGTGACCGTGTTCGATCCCGCCCTCGAACTGGGGCATCCTGGTGCCGACGCGCAACCCCAAGTCCTGGTCACCACCCGGTCAGCCGCGCACACTCCACTTCCCGCACTTCCCGCGCTGAGCCTGCAGTCGGCTACCTATCGCCGCGATATGCCTGACATCAAACACGTCGGGCTGTTCGGTTCCCTTCACCACAGGCGCATCGCGCAGTGCAACAACTTCGACGACGCGCTGTTCGTCAACGCCGACGCCGCCATCGCCGAAGCGGCCACGTCGAACGTTGGATTCCTCGACGGCGACCGGATCCTCTGGCCCCAGGCGGACTGCCTTCCCGGCGTGACCATGAGACTGATCTGCCAGGCTCGGGACGAGCACGCCATTACGGTACCGATCACTCTTGAGCAGTTGGCCGACGTGGACGCCGTGTTCGCTACCAACGCCGCAGTCGGTATCCGCTCCATCAGCACCATTGACGATTTCGATTGGCCGGATGAGCACCCCGCCATAGGGCTTCTGCGCAAGCAGTACGCCAGCTTTCCCGCTGAGCTGCTGTAGCAAGTGAGGCGGCCGCGGATACAGGAAATCGGCTGGCTATGTCGCTATTCTTCGATAGGCGCTCCCGCGTTGGCCTCGGCGAAGACGCGGCTGCCGAGGAAATCCTCCGGGAGCAGTGTAGTGAGCTCCGCCTTGCCGACTGGGTGATCGGTTCCCATCAGCCGGCTCGCTTGCCGCAGCCGGGCGCGCTCGATCGCATTACGGACGCTGCGAGCGTTGGCGAATCGAGGTTGGTCCTTTCGGCGCTGCAGGTATTCTCGGAGGGTCTTCTCAGCCTCTGGGCTGAAACAGTAACCCTCCGCCCGGACCATGAGCTTGCTGATGTCCTCCAACTCGTCGAGCTTGTAGTCGGGGAAATCGATGTGGTGCGCGATCCGGGAACTCATTCCGGGGTTGGCCGCAAAGAAGGCGTCCATCCGATCCTTATAGCCGGCGAGGATCACTACGAGGTCCTCCCGCTGGTTTTCCATCACCTGCAGCAGGATCTCGATGGACTCCTGCCCATAGTCACGCTCGTTGTCCTCGCGGTACAGGTAATAGGCCTCGTCGATGAACAGCACGCCGCCCATCGCCCGCTTGAGGACCTCCTTGGTCTTGGGCGCGGTGTGTCCAACGTACTGACC
>JALZCO010000439.1 GCA_030863015.1 Actinomycetota bacterium | reverse complement strand
CTCCGAGATCGATCCCGAGGCCGACACGGGCTGCGCGCTCACGATGAGCCTCCCAAAACACCATGGTATTGACGAACGCCCGTAGAGTGCCACGATCGGCCCTCACTTTCGACCCTGAGCACACCGCTCTTCGGGCTACCCTCGTCGCGACGCGTTGTGCAACCGGGTGAGGAGATGCAGTGGCATCTGACGTGAACCCCGTTGCCGATCTGCTGGTGCCTGGGTTGCCCCGGCTACTGGACGGCATGGACCAGGCCGTCATCGTGCAGGACCCGTGCGGTCGGATCCAGCTGCTGAACGTGGCGGCCCGGCGGCTGTTTCCCGAGCTGGCCGTCGGCGATGAATTGGACAGCAGCGGTGAGTCCTTCGTCGCAGAGTCCGGTGGACGCCGGGTATCCGGACGGTTGCAGCGGCTCGCCAATGGTTGGCAAGCCTGGGTGGTCAGCGGGGCCTCCCAGGTCTCTGAGTTCGCTGCCAAGGCGGCTGACCACCACGACTTCATGCTGGCCGCTGGACGCGAGCTCGCGGCGGAAGTAGGCCACGACGCGGCGGCGGCGTTGGTTCGGATGGCCGTCCCGGTGCTGGGCGAGCAGGCTGCCGTGCTGCTGCCGGCACCGCGGGCCAGAGTGTCGTGGTGGCGTTTCGGGCATGGCGAGGCCCGTCCAGCCCGCGGTATCAGCCGGGCGCCCGCGCCTCGAACGGCTCCAGTCCTGGCCAGCGCCCTGCGCGGGACAACAGGGGACACTGCCACGGTGCCGGCCGGCGAGCTGGTGGCGTTGACCGTGGCGCTTGGTCCTGACGTCACCGAACGGCGGCCGGTCGTGGCGACACCGCTGCGGGGGCGGCAACGGACAGAGGGGGTCCTGCTGGTGGTTCGGCCGGTCGCGACTGAGCTGCTCGCACCACTGGCGGCGCTGGCCGGCCCGGCGCTCGAAGCTGGGCGGCGGCGCCGAGCCCGAGCTACTGCTCTGCTTCAGTTGCAGGCGCCACTGCTGCCACTTAGGCCCGAGGCGTTGCCGGAACTGCCTGGGGTGCAACTGGGCGTAGCGCATCGCGCCGCTCCAGGGGAGCTGGCGGTGGGCGGTGACTTCTACCTCGTCCGTCCCATCACGGAGGAATACACGCTGTTCGCTCTCGGTGACGTGTGCGGCAAGGGCGCCGAGGCTTTGGCGGAAAGCAGTCGAGTGCAGCATTCGCTGGCCGCGTTGATGATCGTCGAGCAGGAGCCGGCCCGCTTGCTGCAGCTACTCAATCGGGGGCTGCTGGCCGCCGGCCGGACCGTCTTCACCACGTTGGTGCTCGGCGCGCTGCAGCCCCTGCCGATGGGGCTGAGGCTCACGCTGACCGCCGGCGGCCACCCCGCGCCATTGGTGTTGCGGGGTGACGGCCACGTCGAGGAGGTGGCGGTGCCCGGGACGGTGGTGGGTATCCTCCCGGACGCCCGTTTCGGCCGAATCTCGATCACGCTGAATCCGGGCGAGACCTGCCTGCTCTACAGCGACGGCGTCACCGAGGCTGCCCGCCGCACCGGAGAGAATCAGGAGCAGTTCGGGCAAGCCCGGTTGGCTGCTTGCCTGCGTGGATGCGCCGGGATGACCGCGCAGGCGGTGGCCACCCGCGTCGAAGACACCGTCACCGACTGGTTGGGCCGCAATGATGGTGATGATCTGGCGGTGCTGGCCGTCCAGGCCGTTACACGGGCCACCTAGTAGGTACCGCATCCCTGACCCGGCCGCGTAGCGCCCGTTGTGATGTGCCCGATATCGTGCGGTGTGTGAGCAGCGACTTCGCCGACATCATGGATCTTCAGGTGGCCGAGCACGGTTCCGACGCGCGTGTTGTCACCGTGCTGGGCGAGGTCGACGCGCTGACCGCGCCGGAACTAGCGGCCTTCCTGACCGCGCAGCTTGCCGCTGCCCGAGTCGTGGTGGTTGATCTCGATGGTGTGGGCTTCCTAGGGTCTGCTGGGTTGTCCGTGCTGTTCGAGGCGAACGAGCATGCTAGCCGGGAACACCGTGTCCTGCGGTTGGTGTGTAACTCTCGGATCGCCAATCGGGCGCTGGAGGCCACTGAACTGAAAGAGCACTTCTCCTTCGCCGACAACGTGCCGGACGCCCTCAAGGATTCACCCCAGTGAGTGGTTTAGCGCCCTGTGACAGCGGGAAGTAAGGGGTGATAGTGAACTCACCAATCACCTAAGGACAGGGTGCGCCGTGAGACCTGCCGGTGCACCGGCCTTATTCCGCGCTTGTCTTATCGCCCGCCGATCTGGCCTTAGCCAAGTTTGGATCTTGTGAATACTGACCGTTCCATCCTCAACGGCCATGCAGCGTCGCCGGCCCGTTCACCGCAGTCAGGGTTGTCAATCGAGCTGCGTACCACGGCCAGCGCCATCGTCATCCCCACGATCCGCACGGTTGCGGCCGATCTCGCCGCCCGAGCGGATTTCGACCTGGACTCCATCGACGACCTGCGGATGGCAGTCGACGATGTGTGCGCCATGCTGGTCCGGATCGCTGTCCTGAATGCCACTTTGAGCTGTGCCTTCACCGTTCGGGCGGACCGGATCGAGCTGGCCGCGGAGGTCGACGCGGATGCCTTGGCGGGTCCGCTGCCGACGACGTCTTTCGGGTGGCGGGTACTGGAGTCCCTTACCGACGAGGTCAGTGTTCAGTACCTGCCCGGTGTCCAAGGCCAGGGTGGCAAAGTGTGTATCACCCTGGCCAAAGGCGCTGTGGCCGTGCCACAGACGTGACTTCGCCCGGGTCATCAGCCGCCGCCACCCGCGACGGCGAATACGCGCATCTCATACCGTTGCAGCAACGCTATGCCGAGCTGGCAACCGACGATCCTGACCGCCAGAAGCTACGCGAGCAGCTGATCAACGGTTACCGTCCGATGGCCGAGCACATCGCACGCCGGTTCGCCGGCCGGGGCGAACCACTGGATGACCTGGTCCAGGTCGCCACCATGGGGCTGATCAATGCCGTGGACCGGTTCGAGCCAGACCGCGGCTCGGACTTCTTCTCCTTTGCGGTGCCCACGATCACCGGCGAGGTGCGCCGGTACTTCCGCGACCACGGCTGGTCGACGCGGGTGCCGCGCCGGCTCAAGGATCTTCATATTGCCATCAGGGGCACCCTGGCGGAGCTGTCCCAGCAGCTCGGTAGAGCGCCTCGACCCAGCGAGATCGCCGTCCGGCTGGACTTGCCCATCGCTGAGGTGATCGAGGGACTGCGGGCTGGAGACGCCTATCGAAGCTCGTCTTTGGACGAGATGCTCGGCTCCGGAGAAGGTAGCGCGACCCTGGGCGAAGTCATGGGTGGTCTGGATGGTGACCTCGCGCTCATCGACGACCGGGAAGCGCTGCGGCCGCTACTGGCCGCCCTCGCACCCCGCGAACGCACGATCCTCACACTGCGGTTCTTCCGTCAGATGACGCAGACTCAGATCGCCGAGCAGGTCGGCATCTCGCAGATGCACGTCTCGCGCGTGCTCCGCCAGACACTGGCAGATCTACGGGAACGCATGTCCGTCCCGGACTGAACTAGTGAGCGCTGAATCAGGCAGGAGTGATCACATGCGCGACGAGGAGTTCATCACAGAAGTGCAAACCAGGGCTGGGCTGAGCACTCGAGCCGAGGCCGAACGTGTTACCCACGCGACGCTGGCGGTTCTGGGCGAGCATCTACCGGACAGTGTGGCCGGCGCGGCAGCAGCGGCCTTGCCGGAGCGGCTTGGTGAGCAGCTGTGGGGCCGTGGAGCGCGCTCGCGAGTGACCGCGGCGCAGGCGGGGAGACTGAGCAGAGGGGTGGAGCGAGGCGAAGGCAGCTGGCCCGGTGACAACACCAGCGCCGACGTCGATATCGACGCCGAGGACCTCCACTCGGCAGACCGATCGCCCAGCAATGGCACCGGCTGACCCGCAATACGGTTACCGGCTCGGCGCCTGGGGTAGGCCGCTGCCATGGATGAGAACACCAACCCGCCGGCTCAGCAGCAGTCCCCACCCGGGCACACCAGCGCAATGCATCCTGAACCGGTGGACGAGATGGCCGGCTATGCCGGCCGCGGCCTTCTCGAGGGCAAGGTCGCACTGGTCACTGGCGGCGACTCGGGTATCGGTAGGGCGGTGTGCGTCGCGTTCGCCAAGGAAGGTGCCGACATCGCCTTGGCATACCTATCCGAGGATTCTGACGCGAAACATACGGCAGGGCTGGTGCATTCCCTGGGTCGACGCTGCCTTTTGATCGATGGTGACCTCGCCGATGCGCAACACTGCGCTGACGTGGTGCGCCGGGTCATCGATGAACTGCAACGGCTGGACGTGCTGGTAAACAACGTGGCGACTCAGCAGCCGGTGGACGCGATCGAGGAGTTGTCCGACGAGCAATGGTTACGCACTTTCGACGTCAACATCCACAGCTACTTCCGGATGACCAAGGCGGCACTGCCGCACCTGCGTCCGGGCAGCGCGATCATCAACACCGGCTCGGTGAACGGTCTGCGGGGCAACAAAACACTCATTGACTACTCAGCGACCAAGGGCGCGGTGCATGTGTTGACCTACTCGTTGGCCCAGGCTTTGGTCGACCGTAGGATCCGAGTGAACTGTGTGGCGCCCGGACCGGTGTGGACCCCGCTGATTCCCTCGACCATGCCGCCGGAGAAGGTCGAGTCGTTCGGTACGCAGGTGCCGATGGGCCGGGTCGCGGATCCGGACGAGATCGCCC
>JALZCO010000436.1 GCA_030863015.1 Actinomycetota bacterium | reverse complement strand
TCGAGTGCCAGCATTGAGGTCGAGCTTCGCGGGGTTTCGCTTCCCTACGGATGTGATCACGGTCGCGGTTCGCTGGTACCTGCGCTACGGCCTGTCCTACCGAGACGTCGAGGAACTGCTCGCCGAGCGTGGCATCACCGTCGATCACGTGACCGTGTATCGCTGGGTGCAGCGGTTCCCCCCATTGTTGATCGACGCGGCACGACCGTCCCGACATGCGCTAGGTGATCGCTGGTTTGTCGATGAGACCTACGTCAAGATTGCCGGGCGGTGGGTTTATCTCTACCGGGCGATCGACCAGGGCGGATAGGTCCTCGATGGGCACTGTTGCATTAAGCGATCGGACCACCCGACCTGGTTTCCTGCTCGGTCAGAAGCGGTGCTGTAGGCGTTCGGATGCCCGGATTGTTACGGTTCTCTGAGGTGCTTGAGGGGTCTGCATCCCCACTTCGATACGAGGCGAGGACGCCCTGCGCCTTACTACAACAGTGCCCCTGCGCGCCGTGAACCGCGCCTCGACCGTGCGCCGACGTGAGAAGGACGCCCGCAGCTTCTAGCTTCCCTCGCCGAGACTGGATGCCCACCCGGGTCGCCACGATCACCCGAGACGTTCGGTGACAGAATCGGTGACAGTTCGTCACCATGGACGGTCGTCAACAGAGTTGCGGTGCACCTGGGCAGCGCAGTGCGAAACGAACGCTGGCACGGAAGGTAGGTGCCGGGCACCTGCCTGCGGTCTCGCGTTTCAGGAGGAGTGGCCGCTGTGGTTCAGGGCCACCCTTCGTCGGACTAGCCTAATTGCATGGGCACGATCGAACCGGGCGCAGCACCGAACTGGCGCACTGAGGGCGTGCGGGTCATCCCTGGCGACGCGCTAGACGCCAACACCCCGCAGACACCGGGGATGACCCGCGCCGCCGCGGTCACCCATGACCGGACGGGCTCGGAAAAGCTGTGGGCCGGGACCGCCACCATCCACCCCGGTGCGAAGACCGGGGCGCACCATCACGGCCAGCTGGAGAGCGTGATCTACGTGGTTCGCGGCCGGGCCCGAATGCGGTGGGGCGCCAACCTCGAATTCACCGCCGAAGCCGGCCCGGGCGGGTTCATCTTCGTGCCGCCGTTTGTGCCGCATCAAGAGATCAACGCCCTTGACGACGAGCCGCTGGAATGCGTGGTGACCCGCAGCGGACAGGAGCCAATCGTGGTCAACCTAGACATAGACGGGGTGGCCGAGCCCGAACACGTGCCCTGGGTCGATGCAGCCCACCCGGTGGTCCACTGAACACCAGCAGACGAAAGAGTCGTTCCAGCAGAGGCTGGTTATCTGTGGCACCCGAAAAGAATCGGTTACAACCTTCAGATCCGTAGTTGCGACGCTCCCCTACTCATAGCCGGTATACAGGTCATTATTTAAGCGCCACAGTCTGAGCAAACTGGGCATTTCCGGTGGGAATATGCAGCAGTTCGCGGATAGAGATCATCCAGTATTGTCCACTATGGACCGCCAAGCCGGAGGGCTAGCTTTGCCGTCATCCTAGCGCGTGGCGGTGCGTACAGCGCCTCGCCCCAGGGTTTATGGTTGATATAGTGCCGCCTTGGCCATCTCCACGCCGACCATCTCGGTGACTATCGGGCGTTGGTTGGGATCTGGTAGCCGCCCAGCACGTTGCTGATCAATTCTTGGGTCGGCAGGGCGCTGAGGAATCGACGTAGCTCAGTACGTTTCATCGCGACGGTATTTGGATGCTTCCATACACTTCACGCCGTTTGGTCCGACTGTTGCCGAATGTCGTGTGCCTGCCGGGATGTCGAGGCGCTGCCCAGGATGCAGCACGATGTCACCGTCGCTCATATGAAACGTCACTTCACCCTGCACGCAGTACAGGACCTTGTCGTAATCGTGTGAATGTGCTTCGTAGAAGTAGTTCGCGCGGTTGCTCCACGAGTGAGGTGACAGCCTTTCGTCCGCGAATGCCTTCTCGATCTCCTCGCGTGTCATGAGACAAGCGTATGCCAGTGCCGCGGGGGCGGCAGGTGCGCCGGGAAGCGGGTCACCAGCTCGGCGAAGCTCCACCGGTCGCTGCAAACGATCGCGTGTTGCTCCCCAGCCAGGCACGGAGCCGCTACACACGTCAGCTGGCAGTGTGTGAGGTACCAGCGCTCCTTCGTCGAGATCAGTCGGGAGCAACTCGACCTAGCCGACGGTGACGTGCTGTTCTAATCCTCGTACGGCGAGACTGAGCAGGACCAGCTCACGGCGGGCCCGCTGTGGCAGCGCCTCGGCGCGGTGGGGACTGTTGCGTCGGTGGAGAGCAAGATCAGGCAGGCTTGGGCGATGCGTCGTCGCGCTCGTCGAGTGTCAGCATCGAGGTCCAGCTTCGCGGGGTTTCGCTTTCGTGTGTCATGAACGCTGAAGGGGGCTTGATGTAGGTAGAGCCTTTGGAGGCGGTGCTGCGTGAGAGATGAAGGTAGGCCCTTCGGAGCCGCCCTGCGGGGGGAGGCTTGAAACCGCCCACTGCTGCGTTAGCTGAAGACTGTCGTGGTGAGCGATGTGGGAAAAGGCGTTG
>JALZCO010000406.1 GCA_030863015.1 Actinomycetota bacterium | reverse complement strand
AACCACGGCGCTACGCTACGCACCGTGATGTCGACTGGCACCACAGGCGGGCCGCCTGCCCCGGCCGACAGTGCCGTGCGCCAGTACGTGGAGAGGTTTGTCACCGAGGACCCCGTGCTTGCCGCCGCACGTGAGCGCGGCCAGGAACTCGGCTGTATCCCGATCGAACCGGGTGGCGGCGCCGCGCTGCGATTCCTGGCCGGCGCCCTGTCCGCTCGAGCCGTGGTCGAGGTCGGTACCGGTGCGGGCACCAGCGGGTTGTGGCTGCTGCGTGGGATGGCTCAGGACGGCGTGCTCACTTCCATCGACGTCGAACCTGAACACCAGCGCGCGGCCCGTCAGGCGTTCGCCGAGGCCGGGTTTCCACCGTCGCGCTACCGGCTGATCATGGGCCAAGCTCTCGAGGTGCTGCCCCGGCTCACCGACCGCGGCTACGACCTGGTATTCGTCGATGCCGCCAAAACGGAGTACCCGCGCTATCTGGAAGTCGGCGCGCGATTGCTGCGCACCGGTGGAGTGATCGCATTTGACAATGCCCTGTGGGGTGGCAAGGTAGCCGACCCGGCATTTCGGGACCCTTCCTCCTTGGCACTGCGCGAGGTCGGCGCCATGGTCCGCGTCGACGAGGACCTGGTGCCGTTGCTGCTTCCCTTAGGCGACGGCCTCCTGCTGGCCCTGCGCACGTCCTGACCCCATCGAATTCCTGGTGAGCCCGGTCACGAAGAGCGCACCGGCGCGGGTGAGAACTCGCAGGCGTGCCGCACCGCCGCCGTCGGTCGGCGCGAGAGCGGGATCGACGGTGACCAGATCAGTGGCCCGCTGGTGGTTTGCTGGCCGTGAGGATGCTGTAGAACCACGCACCGTGCCGCAGAGCCTGGTACTGGCGTATCGAAGCGATCACGTTGCCGTGCTGGACGGCGGAGCGAATCCCCGTGATGCGGCCGAACACCGCCAGGGGGTAGGTCCAGTACGCCATGCGATACAGCCGGCGCAGGGACGGTCGGGTGTGTACGGTCACGTCATCGAGCTGCGCATCGACGAATCCCGACTCGGCCAGGTGCGCTAGGTGTTCCTCGGCGGTGTCGATGTCGGGAACGGCCCAGCCATCCAGCCATTCGTGCAGTAGCCGCTCGCCGGTCTGATCGAGCGGGCGAGCCACCCTGACGAAGTCGGCGACGACCACCCGTCCGCCGGGACGCAGCAACCGGGCAGCCTCCCGGTAAAAAGCTGCCTTACGCGGCGCGTGGCACAGGCTCTCCACCGCCCATACGACGTCGAAACTCGCATCCGGGAAGGGCGTCGCGGTGAAGTCGGCCTCTTCGAAGCGGGCACGGTCGGCCAGCCCGCGCCGAGCGGCGTGGCCTTGCGCCATCGCGACCTGCTTGGCGGCTAGCGTGATCCCGACGACCTCGACACCACACTCCTTGGCCAGCCACAGGCTGCTGCCACCGACCCCGCAACCCGCATCCAGCACACGCTCGCCGGGTCGGATCTTGGCCCGCGCCGCCAGCACGCGATTCATGTTCTTCAGTGCATCGGCATGACCGCGGGTGCTGGCATCGGTGTAACCGAAATGGACTGAGAGGTTATCGGGGTTAAGCCACAGCACACGGTAGTCAAGCCAGGTTTCGTTGTAGTAACCGACGATCGCCGCCGTGAGCGGGTCGGCCGGCGCTGTGTCGACCGGCTTCGGGTCAGACGCGTCGTCAGGGGCGGTCATGGTGGTCTCCCAGCGTTGATCGGTTGCAGCCTACGGGGCATAGGCTGGCTGGGTCACCGATGGAGTGGATGGCGGCGCGTCATCAGCACCGCGACCAGCGGCCATATCGCCTGAGCCCCGGCGAGTACCCGCTCAGACAACCCGATCCGCGGGCCACCACCGAAGTGCTCGAACGCGAACCAGCCGAGCAGCCCGAGCAGGCCCGAGGCAGCAACCAGCCAGACCGCCGGGTTAGGTCGGATACCGCGCCGCCACGCCAGCGCGGGCCATAACGACAGCGCAGGAAAGATGATCGCTGCGGTGGCGAGGTGGCCGGTCGAGTCGCCGGTGAGCGGTTGCGGAAAAGCGGCCAGCACGACAGTGGCAGCCCCACCGGTGGCAAGCAGCAGACGGCCCGCAACGGCCGCCGGCCGCAGCCCCGCAGCGGTGATCACGTGGCACACTCCGACGCCGGCCAGCGCCGTGGTCATGATCCAACGATCGGTGGCACCGCGGGCAGCCAGCGCGCTGATCGTTTGGCTCACCGGGTTGAAACCAACCGGCTGCCGAGCGGCGGCGAGTTCCCAGCCGCCGATCAGCAGCACCGGCGCAAAGGTCGCGGACAGCACAGCCCATCGAGGTACGGTCTGCACCCCCGCCAGACTAGCGCAGCGGCTACTCGGCGTGAGCGCCCTTGCCGAGCACCACCACACCACCGCGGCTGACCGTGTAACGCTCCCGGTCCAGCTCGCGGTCCACGCCTACCTGGGCGCCATCGGGTACCACCACGTTCTTGTCCAGAATCGCGCGGCGCACCACAGCACCCTTGCCGACCCGAACACCGGGCAACAGCACGCTACCTTCGACATGGGCGCCAGCCTCGACCACGACGTCGCCGGAGAGCACCGAATGGCTTACCAGCGCGGCCGACACAATGGAGCCCGCCCCGACGATCGACTCCTGGGCGCAGCCGCCCTGGACAAACTTCGCCGGGGGCAGCGGGGGCATCGAGGTGCGAATCGGCCATGTCTGGTTGTAGAGATTGAACACCGGATGCACCGACACCAGATCCATGTGCGACTCGTAGTAGGTGTCCAGCGTGCCAACGTCGCGCCAGTAACCACAGTCTCGATCGGTGGCACCGGGCACCACGTTGTCACCGAAGTCATAGACCGCTGCTTCCCCGGCATCGGCAAGCATCGGGATGACGTCGCCGCCCATGTCATGATCGGAATCGTGGTTGGCGCTATCCGCGCGCAACGCCGAGAGCAACAAGTCGCTGGTGAACACGTAGTTGCCCATCGATACGAAGGTCACGTCTGGGTCGTCCGGCGTTCCTGGCGGCGCCGCCGGCTTCTCCAGGAATTCGGTGATCCGCCCGGAGGCGTCAGCGCCGATACACCCGAAGGCGCTGGCCTGCTCGCGCGGTACCCGGATCCCGGCGACGGTCACGCCCGCGCCGGTGGCGATGTGCTGAGCAACCATCTGCGACGGGTCCATCCGGTACACGTGGTCGGCACCGAAGACGACGATGTACTCGGGTCGCTCGTCATAGACGAGGTTGAGCGACTGGTAAATCGCGTCCGCACTACCCGTGTACCAGCGCGGGCCGAGCCGCTGCTGTGCGGGCACTGGGGTGATGTACTGCCCCAGCATCGACGACAGCCGCCAGGTCGTGGTGATGTGCCGGTCCAGCGAGTGCGACTTGTACTGCGTGAGCACACAGATCCGGATGTATCCGGCGTTGACCAGGTTGGACAGCACGAAGTCGATCAAACGGTAGTTGCCGCCGAACGGCACGGCTGGTTTGGCCCTGTCCGCGGTGAGCGGCCACAATCGCTTACCCTCACCGCCGGCAAGAACGATTCCCAGCACGTGCGGCTGCCCCTTCACAATAGGTCACCCTAGCCCCGGTTTGGCAGACGAGCCACGTGACGCCCGCCGCCGGTCATTGAGTGTTCATCACCTGCGTTCATCGCCAGGGATTCATTGACGGGGCTTCAACGGCTTCATCGCGGGGTTGATCGCTGGGGTTCGACGCCAGGACGCTAGCGTGACGCGGCGTGCGCATCGGAGTCCTGACCCGGGAATATCCGCCCGAGGTGTATGGCGGCGCCGGGGTCCACGTTGGCCACCTGGTGTCCGAGCTGCGCCAGCGGTGTCAGGTCGAGGTGCACTGCTTCGGCGCCCCCCGTCCGGAGACGCCGCACCTCACGGTGCACAACCACACTGTTGCGCCGGGGCTCGCCACTGCCAACTTTGCGCTGCAAACCCTGTCGGTGGACCTGGCCATGGCAGATGCGCTGGGTGGCGTGGACCTGGTTCACTCGCATACCTGGTACGCCAACCTGGCGGGTCACCTGGCTCGGACCCTGTACGGCGTGCCGCATGTGGTCACCGCGCACTCGCTGGAGCCCCGCAGGCCGTGGAAGGCCGAGCAGCTCGGCGGTGGCTACCGGGTGTCCTCCTGGGTGGAACGCACAGCCTACGAGCACGCCGATGCGGTCATCGCGGTCAGCGATGGCATGCGAGCCGACGTGTTGGACTGCTACCCGACCGTGCACCCCGAGCGCGTGCACGTAGTGCGCAACGGCATCGACACCGACACCTACCGCCCGGTCGAGGAGACCGACGTGGTTCGCCGGCTCGGCGCCGACCCGGCGCGGCCGATCGTCGCCTTCGTGGGGCGGATCACCCAGCAGAAGGGGGTTGGGCACCTGCTGGCGGCAGCGCAGTACATCGATGCGGGAGCGCAGTTGCTGCTGTGTGCCGGCGCGCCGGACACCTCAGAGATCGAAACCGAGACCCGCACCGCCGTGGCGGCGCTGTCCGCGGCCCGCCCCGGTGTCATCTGGGTGGCGGACATGCTGTCCACCGCTGACGTCCGGGAGGTGCTTTCGGCGGCAACCGTGTTCGCCTGCCCCTCGGTCTACGAGCCATTGGGAATCGTTAACCTCGAGGCAATGGCCTGCGGGACCGCAGTGGTCGCCTCTGCGGTCGGTGGGATCCCGGAGGTCGTCGATGACGGCGTCACCGGCCTGCTGGTGCCTTACGACGAGCACGACCCCGAGCGGTTTCAGCGAGACCTCGCCCACCGCGTCAATGAGCTACTGGCCAATCCGGACCGGGTCACAGCAATGGGCCAGGCTGGACGCAAGCGAGCCGTCACCGAGTTTTCCTGGTCAGCAGTCGCCGACCGCACCCTCCACCTTTATGACCAACTCCTCTCATCCCCCCCGACATGGAGACATATCGGGCTATGAATGCGCCTGATAGCCTGATATGTCTCCATGTTGGGAAGGGGTCGCGTGTCGAGCGGGATCGGGTATAGCTGTGGGTCAGGGTCTGAATGTGGACAGGATGGGGATCTGGAAAGTCAGGCGTTGGACTGTTACGCATCCGGTGTGCTGCGATGTCGGGGGGCAGGAGCGGGGGTTAGCGGGGTGAGTTGGTGGTGGAGCGCCAATTGACTGCGGGGCGCATGGTGGATAAGTCGGCTCGGGCGATGTGTTCCTCGACGATGTCGAATAGGGACTCGATAAGCGTGTCGGAGAGCAGGTGCGGCGCCAAGCCGAGATCCACCAGGCCAGCGTGAATCACATTGTAGTAGTGCGCGTCGAGCTCTACCCGCGGATTGTCCAGATACTCGATTTCCATCGACCGGCTGGTTGATGAACACCATACGGGCGAAGGAGGCCTGGATCGCGGCCATCGACTCGCCGGGCGGCAGCGTGAGAGCCTTGACCGGGACCCGGAGTGATGGGCGTAATAGTCGACTGCGAAGCGCTGGTCACGCGGCGCCGTCGGGCAGATGGCGCGTTCCCAGGTCCCAGCCGGGACCCGCTCGCAGTCGGCGATGACTGCAGCGCGGCCGTAAAGCACGCTGTCGCTGCCACCGCTGATACCCCAGCCACCGGTGGAGACCCGATAGTAACCGGCGTATCCGGCGAGGAGCACCGCAAAGGCTGCGGCCATCGCCGCGGCCCGCAGCCCGATCTGCCGCCAACCCGTCCGGCTGCACCACAACGACCCGGCAACCACCAGGTAGGCCAGCGCCGGGATCAGCATGGTGACCAGATGATCTCCACCAGCAGCGCCTGGAACCAGACATCGGACATGATGTTGTGCTCAATCTGCAGCTGGTAGGCATCGAGCAGCACCGGTGCGGTCGCCAGCGCAGCCAGCCACCGGCGAGCACCGTGGCGCAACAGCAGCAGATAGATCACCACCGCAGTGCTCAAGCCGAGCAGGTGCTGCACGATTGCCACGCCGCGCAGCCCACCCAACGGCAGCACGATGTTGAGGATCAGGTGGTAGCCGATCGGGCGCAAACCGTTGGGACGCAGATCCTGGATGTTGTTCAGGTAGCTGAAGGAGTCGATGTAAAGGATCGCGGGCTGGTAGGCCAGCACGGTGAGCATCCGCAAGGCGGTACCCACCGCGAGCAGCACCAGCAGCGGCCAATGCAGACGCAACCACCGTGGTGCGCGGCATGCCGATGGTGCGCTGGACTTCCGGGCGCCGACCTCGGCCGGCGCCAGCAAGTCGGTCACCGGTCCAGAGCACACGCGTCGGTGGTGACTGCGTCAGTGGTGACTGCGTCGGCGACCGCGAAGTCCTTCCACACCGTCGCCAGCCCGTCGAGTAGCGACACCGCCGGCCGATAGTCCAGTTGCTCGCGGGCGCGACGGATGTCGACGATCACCGCGGGCATTTCACCGGGCTTGGCGTCGACGTGTTCGGCGGGCAGCGCAGCGCCGGTGACCATGCGCGCCGCTTCCAGGAGTTCCAGCACGGTCACCGACTGGCCTGACCCGATGATCGCGGTACCGGTAAAGCGCCGGTCCCAGGCAGAAACCACCGCCTGACACACGTCATCGACGTGTACCAGGTCGCGTCGCTGCAACCCGTCGCCATAGATCTGGACACCCCGGCCGGCCAGTGCCGCACGCATCATCCGCGGCACGAAGCTGTCCTTGTGCCCCATCCCGGGACCGTAGATGTTGGTGAACCGCAATGCGGAAGTGGCCATGCCGTAGGCGCCCGCGTAACCGCACAGC
>JALZCO010000392.1 GCA_030863015.1 Actinomycetota bacterium | reverse complement strand
GTCCAGTTGTGGGATCTCAGTGATCGGGATCACCCCCGCCAGCTTGGCGTGCCCTTGATTGGCCACACCGACGAGGTGAACAGGGTGGCGTTCGCTTCCGACGGGTACACTCTGGCCACTGTCGGTGACGGCCGGACTGTCCGCTTGTGGGATCTCAGTGATCGGGATCAACCTCGCCAGCTTGGTGCACCGCTGACTGGCCACACCGACGAGGTGTATGGGGTGGCTTTCGCTCCCGACGGGCGCACTCTGGCAACCGGTAGTGACGACCGGACCGTCCGGTTGTGGGATCTCAGTGATCGGGACCAACCTCGCCAACTCGGCGCACCGCTGACTGGCCACACCGACGAGGTGAACGGCGTGGCCTTCGCTCCCGACGGGCACACTCTGGCAACCGCCAGCGCCGACCAGACCGTTCGGGTGTGGGATTTGCCGCACCTTGAGGGGTTCCGCGGCGATGAGGTTCGAGAAGCCTGCCTTCGAGCTGGCGGACCGCTCGACAAATTGACCTGGGACCAACACGCCCCTGGTATCAGGTACCAGGACACCTGCGCAGGCCGTTGATCCATCGTGCCCGTTACCCAGGGTGGCAAGCGCGCGGTAACAACCGGCTCAGACCGAGGCACGCGACTCTCTTCGACTGACAAGCGAGAGGCTGTGGCATCTCGCCCTGATCGATCGAAGATCCACCCTTGCCGAACAACCGCTTAGCTACCGGACTTGGCTGTATTCGCCACTTAACGTTACAAGCAGTTACGTGGCGTCACACAGTTGCGTCACACGAGTGTGTTGCCGAATAAGCCTCTAATGGATCAAGACGCCGCCTGCGGCGGCGCGGATGGGCCGAATTGGGTAGTCCTCCCGCGGGTCCGGCTCCGCTTGCTGCGCGGCCTTCGGCCGTGCTCGCGCGGGCCGACCCGCGGGCGGTCGAAACATCGCGGCGGGCGTCAAGACGACACCGGCCACTCTTGGCCGCTGGCATGTGGTCGACGGAGCCATATGGGCGTCCAATTGGATGGACGGTATGCGACTGGTGGTCACACTACGGCGGGTCAGGCACACCTGACCAACGCAGGGGCCCGCCTGGCGGCGAGGGGGGTCGCAGCGCCAGACGGGCCAGGGGACGCCTGTGACCGCAGCGCGGCCCGACGACGTCCCCTAACCGAGCAGCGTGGCAGGCTACACAACGTCACAACAACCGACCACGTAGACCGGCAGCCACCGAGGCGTCCACCCAGACCGCGGATTCCGCAAGTGCACCGCCACACCGTCTCCGACGCCCTTACCAAGTCTCAGATGACGGAACAGCTTGCTCATCAGCAGCGGTAACGTGCCTGAGCGAATTTACCCGGAAAGTCTGCTCCTGTGCCGATCAGCTCGGCCAAAGCGCCCCGTTCGTGAAGATTGCATCAGAACGAGTAGGGCCCGCCCGTCCGCGTGACTACACGGAGAAGCAGAGCCTGATTGTTGTTCCTGCGCGTGACTACTCCGCTAATGACGGTGGTCGGGCGGACCCAGATCGTCCCCTCCCCGCGCCCATCCACAGAACGATCCCACCTATACACACCATGTTGATGCCCGTCCCACAGACCCGGTCCTACGGTGTCGCGGTGAGCCAAACGCCGATCTATGATCAGCTCCGCGGCGAGCGGATCAACGCCGATGTCCCGGCCACCGGAGCTGACCCGCAGCCGGTCGGTCACCCTGGACAACACCGCCTCAGCGCCGACGAGCTGGGTCCAATGGCGGCGTTCGCCCGGTCACCAGGGCCAGGACCCAATCTCACCGTAAATCACAGTGGCCTCAGCCGGACGAACAACACCAAAACGACCGATGAATTGTCGCCATTGAATTCCTAATGGCTGCCAACCTGTGCCGGTTCGGCGGATTTGTGATCAGGAGCGGCGGGGTTGGAACGGACCCGGCTCTGGGGGCTTACCACCAACCTGACTGACGATCTCAGCCGCCAGGTCCCGAAGCTTTACATTACGGTTCTGTGAGGCCCGCCGAAGGAAGTCAAAGGCGGCCGCGGCGTCGCAGCGCTGCTGGGCCATGATAATCCCGGTGGCTTGATCAATGACCGCGCGCGAGGCCAACGCCCCGTGCAGATCCTCTGACATCTGCGACTGATCGGCCAGCTTCATCGCAACGGCCACCGCCCCCGCCGCGTTAGCAGCGAACATCTCCAACTGCTCACGAGTGTCCTTGGCGAAGGCGTCAGACCAAGTCGAGTAGAAGTTGTAGCCACCCACCTGCCCGGTAGGACCGTTCAGCGGCAGTCCCAGACACGAGCGCACGCCGTGTTCGTGTGCGGCCGGACAGAAACTCGGCCAACGCTGCTCGCTGGCGGTATCAGCGATGTAATGGGGTTCTCCGTTGGCCAAGGTCTCCAGACACGGACCTTCATCGAAGTCGTACTGCAGCTGATCAACCCGCCTGGTGTGCTCATCACTGGCGACCAGGGTGACCGCCCGGGAGTTCTGACGGACGGTGACACCACACGAGCTGCCCTCGGGCAACGCTTGGGCCGTGAGCTTGGCCAACCGATCAAGAAAGTCGTGCAAGGTGGCGCTGTCCAGCAGCAACGCCTGCAACTCCACCAGCGACGACTGATGAAAAAGCCGCGACGACGACATGGCAAGAACCAGCAATCCGTGGGGTATCACGTGCCCAACGGCTACCGCAGATGCCACGTCCGAACGGCGTGCACGAAAAACCTCGGCAACCCAACTACCCTACCGCCATGCCCCGGTTTCACAACACAAACGGCAACACAGCATTCCCGACATACGCTGGCTCGGCGCCCTTTCAAGTTCGGCCGGTGAGGACTTTCGGTGCGCGGCACTTACCAGAGGTCCTGGTG
>JALZCO010000389.1 GCA_030863015.1 Actinomycetota bacterium | reverse complement strand
GGGTTGCGTTCTACGCGATGCTGGCAATGTTTCCGGCGATCATCGCCTTGGTCAGCGTCTACGCGCTGGTGGCTGACCCTGATCATGTACGTGATCAGCTTGCGCCGGTACTCAGCACGTTGCCCGGCGCCGCCGGTGATCTGGTGGTGGATCAGCTGCGAAAGGCAACTCAGTTGGGTAGCCGCGGGCTGACCCTGGGACTCGTGCTCAGCGTCCTGGGCGTGCTGTGGAGTGTGTCAAACGGAATCATGGCCCTGATCCGCGGCGTGAACCTCGCCTACGACGAGGAGGATACCCGCGGGTTCCTCCGGTTGCGGGCGTCAGCGCTGCTGCTCACCATTGCCGCCTTGGTCGTCGCGGCGATCGCGCTCGGTCTCATCGCGGCCTTTCCGGTGGTGCTCGACAAGCTCGGTCTCGACGCGCTGGGCCGATCACTGGCCAATGTGACACGCTGGGTTGCCCTGACGTTGCTGATCGGCGTGGCCCTGGCCGGGTTATACCGCTACGGGCCCGACCGGGATCCAGCTCGCTGGCGGTGGGTCAGCTGGGGAGCATCCGTCGCGGTGGTGCTGTGGCTGGCCGCCTCCGCGGCCTTCTCCCTCTACGTCAGCAACTTCGCCACCTACCACGAAACTTACGGAGCGTTGGCGGGCGTGGCCATCTTGCTGTTGTGGCTGTACCTGTCGTCATTCATCGCGCTGCTGGGCGCCGAGATCGACTCTGAAATCGAGCATCAGACCGCCGTGGACAGCACGGTAGGGCCCCCTCAGCCGATGGGACAGCGGGGCGCTGTAGTAGCCGACACTCTCGGCCCCGGGGCCGACAACCCCGAACAGTCCGCCAAGTAGATCGCCACCAGAACTCCCGCCGGAGGAGAATGCCTGCCCGATCCTTTGCGGTAACGGCGATTTGTCCGTCCGCGCCGCGTCAACCGCCGCCGGCTGCGGCTTCTCAGCGCCGGTCACGCCGCGCCTCACGCCACCGCTCGTGCTCGCCGTAACCGTAGGTGGCATTGCGGACCGTCTTGTCATCCTCAAGGCCCGAACCCACCGCGCCGGCGATGGTGCCCAGAACGCTTGCCATCAGTGCCACCGTCAGGTAGTCATTCCAGTCGACCGGCTGCCCGAGGGGTGCTCGCGAGGTAGTCAGGCGGGATGACAACCGCGGCTGCGACGCGCTGCGCGCTGTGTGCGTGCCGTGCATCGGATTCCCGTGGCTGAGGACTGGCTACCTGACGGCCACCTTGCGATCCAGCACCGCGTCCAGTCACTGCGAAAAGGTGACAACGGTGAAGGCATTGACGACCCAACAAACAAAGATGACGTTACACCAGCAGAACCAAGCCCGAGTCGAGCAGGAACGGACGCGGTTGGCACACGATGACCAACTGCGCACAACGCAGACCGCGATCATCCGAGCTAGGAAGGCCGCAACCTAGGCGATGCGTTGCGGTTGCGCACGACTAGGCGGGCCGCCGCGCTGGCCAGTGCGGTCGGTGCGATCTTCTTATCGAAGGTGGTCTCAGGTTCACGCTGGTGTCCTTGGCGCTCGCTGGGCCGCGCCGGCAAGTTTGCTCACGAGGCCGGTGGGTAACCGATTTGTATATATCAGAACTCGGCTTGCCGGAAGAACTCATCGCGTCGCTCTTTCCAGGTGGCCTAGAAAGGAGATCACTATGTCAACGACGGGACGACTCAACGCGAATGAAGGGACCGTTGCCGATGCCGCTCGTCGCCGGGGGTCGGCGCTGGCGATGCCGCGCAGTCGTGGCGCGGTGAGCGGCACCCTGCTCATGCTGCTCGGTATCTGGGGCGCCGTGATCCCGTTTATCGGGCCGTACTTCAATTACACATTCGGGGTCACAACCCCCTGGTTCTTCACCTGGGACCGGCTATGGCTGAACATCCTGCCCGGCATCGCGGTGTTCCTCGGTGGGCTGATCCTCGGGGCTACCGCAAACCGGGCCAGCGGCAGGATGGGAGCGTGGCTCGCCCTCATCGGCGGAATCTGGTTCACCATCGGACCAGCGATCAGCCAGCTGTGGGGCACCGGCGGGCCAGGGGCACCGATAGGTGAGCCACTCGGCGCGAACTGGTGGCTGGTACTCGAGCAGCTTGGTTATTTCTTCGGGCTCGGAGCCCTGGTCACCGCCCTGGGAGCATTTGCGCTTGGCCGGCTGGCTGTACGGGGTTAAGGAGTGCTGAAGAGCTGAGGCGCCTGCGTGGCAATGGTGAGCACGATCAGCAGCATGGCGTGGAGGAACACCATGAAGCCGCCCACGCATACTGAGATCACCAGCAGTGCCAGCGGCTGGTCGAAGTTGAGCAGCAGGATCACCAGGGCAGCCCACACGAACACCAACCTGACCTGCGAGGCGATGTAGGGATGATGTAGGGATACAGGACGAGCTTGTCGGAGACCGATCGACACCGACCGCGATGATCCCCGGGCCGACGATGCGCCAGGTCGTCCGCCCGGGTATTCCTCACAGTGGGCGGGAAGTCGACGTCCACCTCAAGTAGTCCTCGCTCCTCACACAGCGTCAGTAAGCCCATGCGGGGCGCGCTCGCGTGCGAAGGCGAGCGCCTGTGCGATACAGGCCGCTGCCGGGACCGCGAGCAAGGCGCCCAACACGCCGAGCAGCGTGGTACCGATCGACACGGCGACGATCACCGTGAACGCGGACAGCCGCGTAACCTCCCCCATCAACAGTGGTTGGACGACGTTGCCCTCGATCTGTTGCACTATGACGATCAACGCCAGCACTCCCAAAGCGGTATTCAGGCCCGCATTGGCGATGCGACGAGCACCGCGACCAGGCCGGTAACAAACGCGCCGATGTACGGGACGAACGCGCCGAAGAAGACCAGCACCGACAGCGGCAGCACGAGCGGCACGCGCAGCACGGCGAGGCCTATGCCGATGAGGACCGCGTCGACGAGCGCGATTGCCAGCTGACCCCGGATGTAGGCA
>JALZCO010000384.1 GCA_030863015.1 Actinomycetota bacterium | reverse complement strand
CGACCCGGCGTTCACCGTCTCGCGACTCCCGGGGGACGCCAACCCGGATGCCTTGGTGGTCCTGCGATGAGGTCACCCGCAGAGCATCGAACATGATCGGGGTGACGTCCAGTGCAGGGGGGTAAACGTTGCCTGTCGCACAGCCGTGACGGGCATCGTCAGGCGGTGCTGTCGAGGATCAGCCGCACGATGGCCGACGTACCAGTGCAGTTGCGGACCGAGAAGATGCCCGTTCCGCGGACGACGGGCCGCGGGCAAGTCAGAGCCACCACGTGGTGAGCAGGCTCGGGAAAGCGGCGACGGCGGAGAACCTCGCGAAGCGCCCAATCAGGCCTGCCACGAGGAAAGTCATCAACTGAACACGTGCCAAACCCGCGAGTACTGAGGTCGCAGCGAACGGGGGCAAGCCGGTCAACGCGCTCGTTAACAGCATACCCGCCGTCCACATTCGACGTTGCTGGGAGAATTCCTGGAATCGCTGCAACTGAGATGCCCACCGCCTGGCACGTTGCCGGCCCGGCTCATGACGCAAGCGGGCCGGTAACATCGGCATCCCCCGCCCCGCGTAGTAGAAGACCACCTTGCCGATCATCTGCCCCACAGCTGCGGTCAATCCGAGCAATCCCCAATGCAGCTACGGTTGCGCGGCAGCCAAACCAACCAGATAAAGCTCGGTATTGAACACGGGGACCAAGGCTGAGAGCACGCAGTACCCGAGCGTGAGGCCTATCCACTCCATCCGATCACACCGTGGCGTTTAGGTCATGGCCGTTGACGAGCGGTTCAGGCGCCGTAGGGAGTAGCAACCCTGGCATGCCTGAGCGTGCAGGCCCACCAGCTCAGCTGGTCCAGGAGCGCCCCGGCTGCGGCGTTGACGGCATCGGGTTCGCGCGGAATTCCGTGCTCGTCGAACCGCTGGCGCGCTCCGTGGAAGCTGACCGTCTCCCGAATGGTGACAGTGTGGAGTTCGGTGAACACGAGCCGCAGTTGCTCGACCGCGCGAAGTCCGCCGGACAGGCCGCCGTAGCAGACAAAGCCGACCGGCTTGGCGCGCCATTCCCGACTCACCGAGTCGATCGCGGTCTTCAGCGGTCCGGGATAGCCGTGGTTGTACTCGGGGGTGACCACGACAAAAGCGTCGGCGGTGTCAATCCGGGAGCGGAAGTTCGTGCTCGGGATCGGGGTGTCGGCGAGATCGATGACGTCAACGCTCAGGTCGTCGCGTTGCTTGGCCTGCCCGACGAACCAGTCGGCCACGACGGGCCCGAACCGGCCTTCCCGAACGCTGCCCACGATCACCCCGAGCGCAAAGGTGGAACTCATGGCCGCGAAGCTATCCCCTGAACTATTGTTGAGGTCAAGGTGAGATGTGAGGAAGTGACGTGTCCGTTGCGGAACCAGCGTGGGACCACGCTGAGCTCACCGTCGGGCAACTCGCGGCGCGTAGCGGTGTGGCAGTCTCGGCGCTGCACTTCTACGAGCGCCAAGGCCTGATCAGCAGCCGGCGCACTTCAGGTAACCAGCGCCGCTATAAGCGCGACGTCCTTCGCCGCGTGGCGCTGATCCGCATCGCCCAGCGAGTCGGGATCCCGCTGGCCGACGTCGCCGCAGTCCTCGCACTGTTACCTGATGGCCGCACTCCCACCCGGCGCGACTGGCAACGAATATCCCAGTCCTGGCAGGCCGAACTCGACCAGCGAATACGCCATCTCCAGCAGCTCCGCGACGACTTCACCGACTGTGTGGGCTGTGGCTGCCTCTCCATCGACCGCTGCCGGATGGCCAATCCCTATGACCAACTGAGCAAGTACGGCGCTGGCCCACGACGGCTGCTCGCGCCGTGACCGCAACCCTCGGATGGTTGCGCCGGTAGAGATTGGAGGGGCGTCCCAATGGGCAAGCCACCGCTCACCGGTGCGATCACGCTGCCCGATGGGCCGCTCATCCGCGGCCGCGGCCACCGCGAACCCCTCCCCGCCGGGTCCGTACCGGACTACGGTCTCTATCTCGGCCGGTCCTCGCCGCGCCGAACCCTTCTCCGCTGGCAACCCGCCTGGAAACCGGGCTGGCCCGCGGTCTGGATCGACTGGCCCGCCTTCCGCACACCTCGTCAGGATCAAGTTGCTGCTGCCGCGATCCACCACGCTTACCTGCTGGCGCGCTCCGGGCAGCGTGTTGAGGTTGCCTGCGGCGGCGGCACCGGACGCACCGGCACCGTCATCGTGTGCATGGCGATCCTGGCCAGACATCCCGCCGAGACCGCTGTCAACTGGACTCGCCAGCACTACCGGCCACGAGCGGTCGAAACATCCGGACAACGCCGGTGGATCACGTGGTTCGCTGTGCATCGCCCTGGGGCCGATTCACACCGGACAGATTTCAGTGATGGTCACACCCTCTGAGGGTTCTGGTCAGCGGTCGCAGCGCGGTCTTAGCCTGGCGAATCCATGCCGAGGTAGCCGGCAAGATGGACACTGTTGGCAGGAAGGTCGATCTGCTTCGCAGCCTGATCGAAGCGGGTGAACTCGACGGTATTGCGCATCCACGCGTCGGGGCTGGCGAAACCCGCCATGGTGATCTCGATGCGGTGAAGCCGCCCGGCATCGTCGAAGGCGGTGCTGGCGCGCAGTTGCCAGTCAGGGTTCAACCCTGGGTGCGTCAGTCCAGCAACGGGATCACGATCGAGCTCTATCTCGATATCGGACTGCTTATCCGGTTCGACTGATCGGCATCCCTGGCGGAGTACCTCAAGCGCCCACCGCGGGTGGGTACAAGTCCACTGACCAGTCCCGCTGTCTTCGTGCGTGTGCGTCCATACTCCGTCGGGCATGTTCTGGTAGCTGGCAGCTCCCTGCAGCAACAGCGTCGTATGTCCAGATGTCAGTGCAGCGCGGTCACTACGGAAGTCGACAGAACCGCGATAGTGCGTCGACATTGTCTCCGGCGGGTCCTCGGCGGATTCGCCGGGAAAGCTGTATTCAAGAAGGATCTCTACTTCGGCGCTGCCTTCGGCCAAGGTACGCTCCACGGCCGCCTCGATGCGTGAACACCCCGAGCCCGCCGATGCCCCGTCTGATTCCATGCGTCGGAGCGTAGGCGCTCACGGTGGAGCGGCCCGGTAGAGGTTCGGTCCGGCCAAGCCGCCAGGATGGCAATATGGCCGACGTACAGATCGCCCATACTGCCTGGTTGAACCCGGAAGAACTGCAGGCGATTCGGATACTGCTCGACGAGGCGTTCGACGGCGATGTCACCGACGACGACTACGAACATGCCCTCGGCGGCATGCACGCCCTTGTCTGGGAAGACGGGAAGCTGATCGGGCACGGCTCGGTAATCATGCGCCGGCTGTTGCACGGCGGCCGCGCGCTGCGCACCGGATATGTCGAGGGCGTCGCGGTACGTGCAGATCACCGCCGACGTGGACACGGCGCAGCCTTGATGACAGCGCTGGAGTGGGTGATCCGCAGGGGCTACGAGATCGGTGCGCTGGGGTCCTCCGACGAGGCCGCGAACTTCTACGCCGCCCGCGACTGGCAGTTGTGGACGGGCACGGCCTCGGTGATCACGCCCGGCGGTGTCGAGCGCACGGCCGAGGATGAGGGATGCATCTACGTGTTGCCGGTCAGCGCGGAGTTGACGCCGGATGGGGACCTGGCGTGTGACTGGCGGGGTGGCGACGTCTGGTAGGGGCGATAGCGAGGTGAGCTACTGCGACACCCGAGCTACCGACGCTGAATGCTGACCAGCCAGGCTGAGGCCTCCGCCGTTTAACGGTGAACCCGTAGTCCCGCCCCCTGGGCGGACTACCAGCTCACGCCGCTCGATGTGACCCTGCGCGAGGACCATCCAGTCGCTGGTCGCCTGAACCGAGGAGCACCAGCATGAGACCGCCGTGCGCGCGCGGTCTGATCGCAGTCGCGGAAAATTGTGGTATGCCGCCCTCAGCCGTCAACCACCCGATCTTCGCCCAGATCTATGTCTGGTTGAGCCACTGGATGGAGCCAGAACTGGCTGCGCACCGGCGCAGCCTGCTGGCCGGGCTCAGCGGGCAGGTGCTCGAAGTCGGTGCGGGCAACGGGCTGAACTTCTCACACTATCCAGTAGCGGTCACCCGTGTCCTCGCCGTCGAACCAGAACCGCATCTGCGCGCGCTCGCCATCAGCTCAGCAGCGAAGGCATCGGTGCCGGTTGAAGTCGTGGATGGGATCGCTGACCAGTTACCCGCCGACGAATCCAGCGTCGATGCTGCCGTGACGTCGTTGGTCCTGTGCTCGGTGCCCGACCAGGCATCGGCACTGGCCGAAATCAGCCGGGTGCTGCGGCCGGGCGGCCAGCTGCGGTTCCTCGAACACGTGCGGGCCCGCTCGGCAACGCTGGGCTGCGCCCAACGCCTGCTGGACGCGACAATCTGGCCGAGGATCGCTGGCGGCTGCCACACCCATCGCGATACCGCGGCCGCAATCCGCCAAGCCGGCTTCACGATCGAACAGCTGCAGCCGCTGCGCTTCCCCGACTTCCGTCTCCTGACACCAACTTCCCCCCACATCCTCGGTATCGCGTCGCTACCCGCGCACCCTGGAGACGCAACGCACTGAAGCGGCGACCTGCTGGTGCAGTCTGGCGACAGAACGCAGTTATTGAGCGCGAGCAGGTACGGGGTGAGTGCGACCGATCCGGTGCAGGCGTGCGGCACCTATCGCCCGGCAGGCAAGATAGATCACGAAGGCGATCGCAGTGACGTAGCCGCTGATCGGGGCGCCCGGCGCCAGCGATGCCACGATCCCGCCGAGCACCGCGACCTCCGCGAACAGCGTTGCGAGCAGTAGTGCAGTGACGGGGTTGGCGGTCACTCGGGCGGCCGCGGCCGCCGGGGTGATGAGCAGCGAGAGCACCAGCAGGGCGCCAACCGTAGGCACCGCGAGCCCCGTCGCCACTCCGACCAACCCGGCAAACAGCACCGACAGCCCGCGTACCGGGACGCCGCGGGCGCGGGCCACGTCAGCGTCCACGCTGGTGAACAGCAGTGGACGCCACACCAACGCCAGGACTAGCAGCACCACCGCCGCGCAGCCCGCCAGCAACCAGGTGTCGTTTCGGGAAACTCCCACGATCTGGCCGAACAGTAGGGACAACTGATTCGAGGCCCGCCCCGGGTACAGCCACAAGAACAGCCCACCCAGGCCCAGCCCGAACGCGAGCACCGCGCCGATCACTGAGTCGCGCTCCCGCTCGCGCAGCCCGAGCAGGCCGAAGACCAACGCGGCGACTACCGCGCCGACCAGCGCGCCCACACTGACCAATGAGCTGCTCACCAGCAGGGCGGCTGCGGCACCGGTGAAGGTCAATTCGCTGGTGCCGTGCACCGCGAAGGACACCTGCCGGGCGACCACCAGCGGTCCCAGCGCGCCAGCGATGAGAGCCAGCAGCGCCCCGGCAACCAGGGCCTGCTGGACGAAGTCCAATTCCAGCAGTTGCCCGGTGCCCTGAAAGGTGAACAGCCGGTGCAGGATCTCGCCGATGCTCATCGGTGCCCGCCCGGTATGCCGATCACCAGCAGCTGTCCCCGCACCTTGATCACCTCAACGTCGGTGCGGTAGAGCTGCGACAAGGTCGCGGAGTTCATCACTTCGTCCGGAGTACCGATCCGGAACCGGCTGTCGACCAGATACAGCACCCGGTCCACTGCGGGCAGCACCGGGTTGATCTCGTGCGTCACGAACAGCACCGCGGTACCCGCCGTTCGTCGCCGAGCGTCGATCAACCCGCTGACCACCTGCTGATGAGCCGGATCCAGCGACAGCAGCGGCTCGTCACACAGCAGCACGTCCGGGTCACCGACCAGCGCTTGGGCGACTCGCAGCCGCTGCTGCTCGCCGCCGGAGAGCAGGCCCACCGGAGCGTCGGCGTAGTAACGGGCGCCGACGGCGTCTAGTGCCGCCTGCACGCGCGCGCGGCGCCGCGCCGACGGCAGCCCGAATCCCCAGCGGTGGCCGTCCAGCCCCAGGCCTACCAGGTCCCGACCGCGCAACGTCAGCG
>JALZCO010000378.1 GCA_030863015.1 Actinomycetota bacterium | reverse complement strand
CGCCGGCATAACCCGGCGCCGTGCCCGGATAGCTTGCCGGGGATGAGTTGAAACCCGCGTAACCGCCGCCCCCTACGGGAAGATTGCGGAATGCGGGGTTGCTGGTGGAGCGCACCGTGTTCCTCCTGATGGACATTGCGGTCGTCACCGGGTTCAACGCGCCTGTGGCGGGTCCGGTTCCCGGTCCGGTAAAACGGACTTTACCCCCGCCTGGTGACGCCGAGGCAAGGGAGCACTGCACTTCACGTTACTGTGCGCAAGGGCAGCACCCGGGCCCGGTACGGTGAGGAGGAGGGATGGACTGGTGGGGCTGGTTGATCCTCGCGCTGATCGTTCTTGTGGTGCTGATCGCGATCGCTGTCATCGTGCAGCGCAGAAGGCGGCGCGGCGGTGTGATCGGCCTCGGCGGTCCGGGCAGGAGTGATCCACGGTGACCACATCAACTCCTGGGCTACTGCTGCGGACCAGTGAGTTGGTCGGCCGTCCGGTAGTCACCCTCGGTGGCGAGCTGGTCGCCGAGATCAAAGACATCGTCTTCGAAAGCACCGGCGGACGTATCGCAGGTTTCACTCTGCGTAATCCGGGGCTGTTCAGCCGCTCCCGCAAAGATTCGCTGCCGTGGAGTGAGGTGCACGGAGTGGGCCGGGATGCGGTGATGGTGTCCGAGGAGGCCGAGTTGCCGCCCGCCAAGGAGATCGCGCCGCGTAAGCAGGCCCGCAAAGCAGACGTGCTGGAGGATCGGGTACTCACCGACAACGGGCGAGACTTGGGACGAGTGGTGGATGTAGTACTGCACTGCGGGGCCACGCTCGAAGTCGTGGGCTACGAGGTGGAGGCCAGCGAGGCGCTCGGCACCGCGGGACGGCGGGTGCTCATCCCCCTGCCGGATACCGTGGCGGTGTCCGGGGAGAACCTCATCGTGCCCGCGGCGGCCACCGAGTTCGTCTCCGAGGACCTGGCGGGGTTTGGCGCGGCCGTTGACGCCTTCCGCGCCCGGTTGCGGGAGGGGGCCGGCTGATGCTGTTCAGCCAAGCGCGCAAGCGTGATGTGGTGGACACCGCTACTGCAACGCGGATAGCCAGGGTCGACGGCTTTGTGGTGCTCCCTGGGCCGGCCAGGGTGGCGCTGCTGCGGTTGGGCAAGGTCAGCGGTGCCGGCACCTTGCTCGCCTGGGACGATGTGCAGGGCTTCGGACCCGACGCGGTGACCGTCGCCACCGACGCAGTGATCCGTCCGGCCCGCGACGCCTTGGAGCAGCGCGCCGAAGACAACGACCTTGAGATCTTGGGTAAGCGGGTACTCACCGAACGCGGTATGGACCTTGGAACGGTCACCGACGTGGATTTCGATCCGGACACAGGTTCGATCACCACGCTGATCACGAAAACCGAGACCATCGCCGGCGAGCGGCTGATCGGACTTGGCAGCTACGCCGCCGTCGTCTCGGATTAGCTCGCATTCGCCGCGTGGCCGGCACCGCCCTCGGCCGTAGGACGCCTTAACTCGTATTACAGCGGAGTCGTTGTGCCGTCACTCGACCTGTCGAGGCGTGGGACCGGACGCAGAAAGGCGCGCATTGGCGTGGAAGAGATCCAATCGCGAGGATGTCGGCGTGGCCGCGGACCGACTGGCAGTACGTCTGTGGATCAGCTCGCCGGGTACTCCCCGTCTACTCCGTAGCTTGAGGCACCGATCGCCGAAGCCAGAGCCGCGGGCGCAGTTGTGCGTGGCCACGTAGGGTGCCCCCGGTGGGAGTCGAACCCACACTGGGATCCTTTTAAGTGGACTGCCTTCCGTATAGCTACGTACGCATTGGCCTGCACCGACGTGATTGCACGTTAGACCGCCACGAGGAACTTGGGCACATATCGGGCACAGCGCCGACACCTCGAATGGCCCGGAACACGATCCGAGCTTGCGACGTCCGGGGGATGAGCAGTCCCAGCGCTGTCTCATCTGCCGACTGGATGCATTCGAGCTGGTCAGTACGACTGCTGGCCCCCGCGTCGTTTGCCCTGTCTCAGCC
>JALZCO010000350.1 GCA_030863015.1 Actinomycetota bacterium | reverse complement strand
GGCGACCGGCACCGCGGTGGCGGAAGTGGCCCTCTGCTACACCGGCGACCTCTCCCACCCCGGTGAGCGGCTCTACACCCTCGACTACTACCTGCGGCTGGCCGAGCAGATCGTGGAGGCGGGCGCGCACGTCCTGGCGATCAAGGACATGGCCGGGCTGCTGCGTCCGCCCGCGGCGCGCACGCTCGTGACGGCGCTGCGCGAGCGCTTCGACCTGCCGGTGCACCTGCACACCCACGACACCGCCGGCGGGCAGCTGGCCACCCTGCTCGCCGCGATCGACGCCGGGGTGGACGCCGTCGATGTCGCCACCGCATCGATGGCCGGCACCACGTCCCAGCCGTCGCTGTCCGCGCTGGTCGCCGCCACCGACCACACCGAGCGCAGCACCGGGCTGGACTTGCAGGCGGTCTGTGACCTGGAGCCCTACTGGGAACTGGTGCGCAAGGTCTACGCACCCTTCGAGTCCGGCCTGGCCTCGCCCACCGGGCGGGTCTATCACCACGAGATCCCCGGTGGCCAGCTGTCCAACCTGCGCCAGCAAGCCGTGGCGCTGGGCCTGGCAGACAAGTTCGAGCAGATCGAAGAAGCCTACGCAGCGGCCGACCGGATGCTCGGCAGGTTGATCAAGGTCACACCAACCTCCAAGGTCGTCGGGGATCTGGCGTTACACCTGGTCGGTGCTGGTGTCGCGCCGAAAGACTTCGAGGTCGACCCCGCTCGGTTCGACATCCCCGACTCGGTGATCGGATTCCTGCATGGCGAACTCGGCGATCCCCCCGGCGGCTGGCCTGAACCCCTGCGCGGCAAGGCGCTGAAGGGCCGCAGCAAACCGAAGGGGATCGCGGAGCTGTCCGCCGAGGACCGCAAGGGCCTTCGCGCGGATCGGGCGGGCACTCTCAACCGGCTGCTGTTCGCCGGTCCCACGGCAGGGTTCGAGGAGCATCGCGAGTCCTACGGGGATACCTCGGTACTGCCTACCAAGGAGTTCTTCTACGGGCTGCGTCCCGGTCAGGAACATGCAGTAGATCTCGAACCAGGGGTGCGACTGCTGATCCAGCTGCTGGCGATCGGCGATGCCGACGAACGCGCCATGCGGACCGTAATGTGCACGCTCAACGGGCAGCTGCGGCCACTGCAGATCCGTGATCGCGCCATCGACCCGGAGATTCCGGTCGCCGAGAAGGCCAACAAATCCGACAGCAACCATGTTGCGGCGCCCTTCGCCGGGGTGGTCACCTTGCAGGTGTCCGAAGGGGACACGGTGTCTGCCGGGCAGCCGGTGGCCACCATCGAGGCGATGAAGATGGAAGCCGGCATCGCCGCGCCCAAGGACGGCACGGTGACCCGCCTGGCCATTAAAACCGTCCAGCAGGTGGAAGGTGGTGACCTGATCTTGGAGCTGCGCCCCTCGTGAGTGGCGTTGAGTGCGATAGCCCTGCTATTCACTCACGAGTGGTCCGGATCGTGGCAGGGGTGGCTGGTGGGCGGCGGCTGGCTGTGCCGCCGCACGGCACCCGACCGACGTCGGATCGGGTCCGGGAGGCGATGTTCAGCGCGCTGGAGGCTCGGCAGGACCTCAACGGTGCCCGGGTGATCGATCTCTATGCCGGATCCGGTGCACTCGGGTTGGAGGCGCTGTCTCGCGGAGCGGCGCACGTCCGGTTCGTGGAGTCCGATCGGCGCGCGGCCGCCGTGCTGCGCCGCAATGTGGAGGCGCTTGGCTTGCCAGGGGCGCAGGTGACCACCGGTCCAGTGCAAGCGGTGCTGTCCGGCGATCCCGGTGAGCCCTACGACCTGGTGCTGGCCGACCCGCCCTACACACTGGACGAGGCCGCTCTGGCCGGTGTGTTGAGCGCCTTGGCCAGCGGCGGTTGGCTGGCCCGCGCGGCGCTGCTGGTGGTGGAGCGCCCAGCCAAGGCAGGCGAGCCGACCTGGCCCGACGATGTGGTGGCGCTCACGCATCGGCGGTATGGCGACACCGCGGTGTACTACGGTTGCGCGCCATGAGGCGCGCGGTGTGTCCCGGCTCCTATGACCCCGCAACCAACGGTCACCTCGACATCATCGAGCGGGCCGCTGGTCAGTTCGACGAGGTCGTGGTCGCCGTCCTGATCAACAAGACCAAGCACTGCCTGTTCGAAGTCTCCGACCGGATGGCGATGTTGAAGGAGATCACCGAGCACCTGACAGGCGTTCGCGTCGACTCCTGGCACGGGCTGCTCGTGGACTACTGCCGTGCCAACGGGATCGCGGCGATCGTCAAGGGTCTGCGTGCGGTCAGCGACTTCGATTACGAGCTGCAGATGGCCCAGTTGAATTACCAGCTGTCTGGTGTGGACACGATGTTCCTGCCGAGCAAGCCGCACTACAGCTACCTGTCCAGTTCGGTGGTCAAGGAGGTCGCCGCTTACGGCGGTGACGTCGGTCACCTGCTGCCGGCCACGGTGCACCACCGCTTGATCGACCGGCTCGGTCAGTTACCTGACGCCCAGCCACACTGACTCCCGCCCGCCGTGACACGCCGCGCACCGCGCGCTCCCGCCGCGGAGCTCCACGAGCGGGCACACTGGCGACCCGTGGCTGACGACACCAAGGAGGGGTCGGTGTACCGGGTCTTCGAGGCGCTCGACGCGCTCGTGACGACCGTCGAGGAGGCCCGCGGGGTGCCGATGACCTCGAGCTGTGTGATTCCGCGCGGAGACGTGCTCGAGCTGCTCGATGACGTCCGCGACGCGATCCCCGCCGAGCTCGATGATGCCCAGGACGTGCTGGACCATCGGGATGAGCTGGTGGACACCGCGCAGCGGGAGGCGCGACGCGAGCGCGAGGAAGCCCACACCGAAGCGGCGCAGGCGGTGACCGAGGCCCGCGACGAGGCGCAGCGCCTGGTCGCCGAGGCCCGTGCCCGCGCCGAATCGATGGTCGCCGACGCACAAGCCGAGGCCGAGCGCCTGACGGCCGCCGGGCGCCAGGAGTACCAGCAGCTCACGGGGCGTGCCGAAGCTGAAGCGCAGCGGTTGACCGCGGCCGGGAGGGCTGCCTACGAGCGGGCAGTCGCCGAGGGACATGCCGAGCAAGCCCGGCTGGTGGAGCAGACCCAGATGGTACAGGCCGCCCGAGCCGAGGCCACCCGAATCCACGACGAGGTGAGCGCCGAGGTTCACCGGCTGCGCTCTGAATGCGACGCCTATGTCGACAGGACGCTGGCGGAGTTCGAGGAACTGCTCAACCGCACGATGCGCACTATCGGGCGTGGTCGCAGCAACCACGGCGGACCGGTGCCGGCGGGGATCGGCGAGTACCCCCGGTAGTGCTCGTTTTCGACGTCCGCGCTCCGTCATTTATCCTGGAATCCTCATGCCAAGCCATGCTGGTCCCGCACGCCCCGATCCATCCTCCCCATGGGTGATCGACACCCGGTCGCTGGGTAGACGTCCCGGGGCGATGCGCTCCTACCACCGCGACGTGCCCGCACCGGCTGGGTTGGAGCTGGACGTGGTGGGGGTTCCTCAGGGAGGCGAGCTGGCGTTGGACGTGCGGCTGGAATCGGTCGTGGAAGGTGTGCTGGCGTCTGGCACAGCGGCCGCGCCGCTTGCCGGGCAGTGCGCCCGATGTCTGGATCCGGTGGTGGATCGGCTGGAGGTCGACCTGACCGAGCTGTTCGCCTATCCAGACACCACGACTGACGAGAGCACAGATCCTGACGAGGTCAGCCGGGTTGTCGACGACCTGGTCGATCTCGAGCCAGTCATCCGTGACGCGGTGCTACTCGCGCTGCCACAGGTACCACTGTGTTGCGAGGACTGCCCCGGCCTGTGTCCGGAGTGCGGCGAAAAGCGGGCCGAACTCGGTGCGGATCATCGGCATGAGACGATAGATCCGCGCTGGGCCGCACTCAAGCAGTGGCCCAGCAACGATCAACCTCAGCTGTAGCGAAGAGGAGAACGACTAACGTGGCCGTCCCGAAGCGCAGGATGTCGCGATCGAACACCCGCTCGCGGCGGGCCCAGTGGAAGGCCACCGCGCCGACTCTCGTGGCGTGTTCTAACCGGGCCTGCCGGCAGCCGAAGCCTCCACATCTGGCCTGTCCACATTGCGGCAAGTACGACGGCCGCCAGGTCGTCCAGCCAGCCTGACGCCGACGACGCGACGTTGTTGTGGGGGCTCGGTCCTCGCGGGGTCATAGATCGGATTTCGCTCCGCTGCTCACCGCGCTCGGCGTCGATCTCGACGCCAAGCGCTTGACTCTTGCGCTCACCCACCGCTCCTACGCCTACGAGAATGGGGGTCTCGAGCCCAACGAGCGCCTGGAGTTCCTCGGTGACGCCGTACTCGGGGTGGTCGTCACCGATCACCTGTTTCGCACTCACCCAGACCTGCCCGAGGGGCAGCTTGCCAAGCTGCGTGCCAGCGTGGTCAACATGCATGCGCTGGCTGGCGTAGCTCGGGGGTTGGGTGACAATGGCTTAGGCGAGTACATCCTGCTGGGGCGGGGGGAGGAACTCACCGGGGGCCGGCACAAGTCCAGCATCTTGGCTGACACCGTCGAGGCGCTGATCGGTGCGGTGTACCTGCAGCACGGTATGGACACCGCCCGCCAGATGGTGCACCGGCTGTTCGACCCGCTGCTGGTCATGGCTCCGTTGCTCGGTGCTGGGCTGGACTGGAAGACCAGCCTTCAGGAACTCACAGCCAGTAATGAGATGGGGGTGCCTGAGTACCGAGTGATCGAGGAAGGGCCAGACCACCTCAAGAAGTTCACTGCAACCGCGGTGATAGCCGGAGTGGAGCAGGGAACAGGGCAGGGCCGAACCAAGAAAGAAGCCGAGCAGCGAGCCGCCGAGGTGGCCTGGCGCTCGCTGTCCGCGCTGGCCAGCGGGAGCGCCCCGCCAGCGGGATAGGGCCATGCCGGAGCTGCCCGAGGTGGAGGTCGTCCGGCTGGGCCTCGCTGAACACGTCGCCGGACGTACCGTAGCCGCGGTCGAAGTGCGCCATCCCCGCTCGGTACGCCGCCACATCGCCGGTGAGCTGGACTTCGTCGCCCGGCTGACCGGCCGTCACGTGCACGCGGCCCGGCGCCGCGGCAAGTACCTCTGGCTGGACCTGGACTCCAATGGTGCCGATGGCGAGGCGTTGCTGGCCCACCTGGGCATGAGCGGGCAGATGCGCATCCAGCCTGCCGGGGCCGTCGACGAGACACACCTGCGAGTGCGGCTGGCCTTCGCCGACAGTGGACCCGAGCTGCGCTTCATCGACCAGCGCACCTTCGGTGGCCTGTCGGTGGAGGATCTGGTCGACGGCCTGCCCGCTCCAGTCGCGCATATCGCCCGGGATCCGATGGACCCGTGTTTCGATCTGGATGCAGTGGTCGCCGGGATTCGACGACGGCGCACCGGGATCAAACGCGCACTGCTCGACCAGACCCTGGTGTCCGGAATCGGCAACATCTACGCCGACGAGGCGCTATGGCGGGCCCGGCTGCACTGGGCGTGGCCCACCGCGACGCTGACCCGCCCGCAGGCTCGCGCAGTGTTAACCGCCGCCACCGAGGTGATGGCCGAGGCGCTGGCCGCCGGTGGCACGTCCTTCGATGCGCTCTACGTCAATATCAACGGCGCCTCCGGCTATTTCGACCGCTCGCTGGCGGTCTACGGCCAGGACGGGCACCCCTGCCCGAGGTGCGGCACCGCAATCCGGCGTGAGGCGTTCATGAACCGTTCCTCCTACATCTGCCCGCGCTGCCAGCCCCGCCCCCGCCCCCCACACTCACG
>JALZCO010000332.1 GCA_030863015.1 Actinomycetota bacterium | reverse complement strand
TCGTGACAGCCCGGGCGGTCGCGCCGCTGGGTCGGTTGGCAAACTGGACTCTTCCGCTGGTGCAACCGGGCGGCCGGTTGCTCGCAATCAAGGGCGCCACGGCGGGTGAGGAAGCAGTACGGGATGCTCTCGCGGTGGCGGCTGCCGGTGGGGGGCCGGTGGAGATCGTGCAGTGTGGTGTCACCATCGTGCGGCCGCCGACAACGGTAGTCGTTGTTCCCCGACGCGCTCAGCGTGTCACTCGCACCGCGAGGGCACGGAGGAGGAAGGATCGGTGAGCGTGAGCCCCTCCAGGTGGCAGGACGGTACTGCGCAGGACAGTGCAGTGTCCGACGTTTCACGTGAAACCCCGCGACTGCACGCGGTCACTCGTGCGCCGCTGTCCACCGCGCCCGAAACCCGTCAGCCCAGCGAAGCCTTTCTCCACGATGCCTTTCAACACAGCGCAGGCCATCAACACAGCGCAGCCGTGTCGATGTCCTACCCTTCGCCGCCTCCCCTGGCGGCGCAGCCCAAGGATGTCGGATGGACGCCAATCTGCGAGGAGGCTGAGCGCGCCACCCGGGTACAGCACCCCACCGATCAGCTTCCCCGTCCGTTCCGGCGCCGGGTTCTTGCCGTCGCCAACCAGAAGGGCGGGGTCGGCAAGACCACCAGCACGGTCAACCTTGCAGCAGGCCTGGCTATGCACGGGCTGCGCACGCTGGTGGTCGACCTCGATCCGCAGGGCAACGCCTCGACCGCACTGGGGATCGAGCATCGCTCCGGCACGCCCTCGGTGTACGAGGTGTTGATCGGCGAGATCGGCATCACCGATGCCGTTGCGGTGAGCCCGCAATCGCCGAACCTGCTCTGTATCCCAGCGACCATCGACCTCGCGGGTTCTGAGATCGAACTGGTGAGCATGGTGGCGCGAGAGTCACGCCTGTGCCGCGCGCTGCAAGGTTGGGCGCTGGATGAGCTGGCCGTCGATTACGTCTTCATCGATTGCCCGCCCTCGCTGGGTCTGCTCACAGTGAATGCACTTGTTGCTGCACCTGAAGTACTGATCCCCATCCAGTGCGAGTACTACGCCTTGGAAGGGCTCGGGCAGCTGCTGCGCAACATCGAGTTGGTGCAGGCGCACCTCAATCCCGCACTGCGGGTGTCGACGATCTTGCTGACGATGTATGACGGACGCACGAAACTAGCGGATCAGGTCACCGCCGAGGTCCGTAACCATTTCGGTGACCAGGTGTTGCGTACGGTGATTCCACGCAGCGTGAAGGTCTCCGAAGCGCCGGGCTTCGGGCAGACCGTGCTGGTCTACGATCCCGGCTCCCGGGGGGCGCTGAGCTACCTGGACGCCGCGCGGGAGATTGCCCTGCAGCACGACGATCCCGGACATGACTATCGGGGAGATCTCCATCCAGGTACCCGGGAGGTGCGTCTCTGATGCCGGCTGGTAGCACCATTTCGCAAACCTCTGGATCGAAGCGCAAGGGTGGCCTCGGTCGCGGGCTCGCCGCGCTGATCCCTACCGGGCCAGTCGGTGCCGAGGTCAGCGAATTGACGCCACGTGAGCGTCCCCACGGTCGCCCGGAGGCCGCTAGCGGCCGTGTTACGGGGGCCGTTTACCAAGAGGTGCCTATCGGGTCCATCGTGCCCAACCCCAAGCAGCCCCGGCAGTCCTTCGACGAGGAGTCCCTGGCCGAGCTCGAGCATTCGATCCGTGAATTCGGGCTGATGCAACCCATCGTGGTCCGGCCACTGCCGGCGGAGCCGGCGATCGGACAACTGCCGGCGGAGCGCACCGTTTCCTACGAGCTGGTCATGGGTGAGCGGCGCTGGCGAGCGGCGCAACAAGCCGGGCTGGACCGGATCCCGGCGATCGTGCGTTGCACCGCCGATGACGCGATGCTCCGCGACGCGTTACTCGAAAACATTCACCGAGTGCAGCTCAATCCGCTCGAGGAGGCGGCTGCCTACCAGCAGCTGTTGGAGGACTTCGGCGTAACGCACGAGCAGTTGGCGTCCCGGATCGGGCGCAGCCGACCGGTCATCACCAACACCATCAGACTGCTCAGGCTGCCGGTCGCGGTGCAGCGGCGGGTTGCGGTCGGCGTCCTGTCCGCTGGGCACGCCCGCGCGCTGCTCGGTCTGGACGAGCCGTTCGCCCAGGAGAATCTGGCGGCACGCATCGTCGCCGAGGGCCTGTCTGTTCGGGCCACCGAGGAAGCCGTCACCCTCAACCGCAGCGAGTCCGCCCCGACCGCGCCGAAGGCGGCGGTATCTCGTCCGATGCGGGCGCCCGGATTGCAGGAACTGGCGGAGAACCTCTCCGATACCTTCGACACCAGGGTCAAGGTGGAACTGGGCCGCCGTAAAGGCCGTATTGTGGTGGAGTTCGGGTCCGTCGACGACCTGGAGCGCATCATCGCACTCATGACCCCGGCATCCGCCAGCCGACATGGAGACGTATAGGGCCGATGATGCGGGCGATAGACCCGATATATCTCCATGTCGGGGGATGCGCTCAGCTGCGGGCTACGGCTCGCTCGATGAGGTCGGCGTATACCGCACCCAGCTGGGCACCGTCTGACTCGATCGCCATCGGCAACAGTGACGTCTCAGTGAGGCCCGGAGCCACGTTGACCTCCAGAAAATGCGCCATTCCGTCTGCCGTCACCACTGCATCGGTCCGGGACACGTCGCGCAGCCCGAGTAACCGGTGCGCAGCCACCGCAAGATCGGCCACCGCGGCGGCTGCTGCGGTGGCGAGCCGGGCCGGGGCGTAGAAGGTGGCAAGTCCAGCGGTGTAGCGAGCGGCGTAGTCGTAGAAGCCGGACTTGGGGTCGATCTCCACCGCCGGCAGCGCCCGCGGACCGTCCGGTTCGTCCAGCACCGTGACCGCGACTTCGATGCCGTCGACGTACCTCTCCGCCAGGACGGTGTCGCCGTAGGCCAGGCAGCTCACCATGGCACCCGGCAGTTCGGCCACCTCGCGCACTACGTGCACCCCCAGTGCTGAGCCACCCTGATCCGGTTTGAGGATTAGGGGTAGCCCGAGCCGGGTGACCAGCGCGTCGAGCACAGCTTGTGCCCCGAGGTCGCGGAAGGTGGCGTGCGGCAGGGCGATCCAGTCCGGCGTGGTCAGCCCAGCACGGACCAGCTCGTCTTTGGCGGTCGGCTTGTCCCACGCGCGCCGGCAGGCCCTCGGACCAGCGCCGACGTAGGGCACTCTCAGCATTTCCAGCACCGACTGCACGGCGCCGTTCTCGCCAGCTCCACCGTGTAGCGCCACGACGACAGCATCTGGCCGGTTGCCAGTGAGCCGGTTGATGAGCGTGGCGTCGATATCCCACTCGTCGACATACAGCCCGACATCCCGCAGGGCACTGGACAGCCTACGTCCGGAACGCAACGATACGTCGCGCTCGTGCGACAGCCCACCGGCCAGCACAGCCACGGTGCGATCGGTCACCTGGGCTCCCAGAATGCTCATGACGGCTTGACGGGACTGTATCGTCCGAAGTGGATGGCGATCAGGCGGTGTCCGGTGCTGGTGACTGTGGACCGGATGCTGCGCGCGAGCGCACGCTACCGAACGTGCGCTGCAGTTCAAGCTCGCCGTCGAGCACCGCTGCCAACCGGCGCACACCCTCGGCTATGCGTTCCGGTGTCGGGTAGCAGAACGACAGCCGCATCAACCTGCTGGCTTGCGAGGTGCCGGAGTCGGTATAGAAGGCGGTGCCCGGCACGTAGGCGACCCGCTGAGTCACCGCCCGAGGCAGCATCGCCTTGGTATCCAAGCCCTCGGGCACCGTGAGCCAGACGTAGAACCCACCGGCGGGCCGGGTCCACCGGCACCCTGGCGGCAAGTATTGCCGCAACGCCGTCAGCATGGCATCCCGGCGGATCCGGTAAACCTCCCGGTAATTCTTGATCTGGCCTTTCCAGTCGTGCTGGGCCAGGTAGCGCGACACCACAGACTGGGTGAACACCGGGGGGCACAGGGTCGCCGATTCCACGGCCAGCACCAACTTCTCTCGCACCGCGTGCGGAGCCAGCGCCCAGCCGACCCGGAGACCGGGTGCGAAGGTCTTGGAGAACGATCCCAGGTAAACCACATTGGCTGCTTCGGTGGCGCGCATCGCCGGATAGGTCTGGCCATCGAACCCCAGTAGCCCATAGGCGTTGTCCTCGACGACCAGCACCTGGTGCTCAGCGCACAACTCAAGTACGTCGGCTCGACGCGCAACGGCCAGCGTCACGCCGGCTGGATTGTGGAAATTCGGGATGGTGTACAGGAACTTGGGGACGCGGCCCTGAGCGCGCAGCGAGCGCAGCACAACGTCCAACTCGGCGGGTATCAATCCCTCGTCGTCCATCGCAACCTGCACGACCTGCGCCTGGTATGAGGCGAAGGTGGTCAGTGCTCCGACATAGGACGGGGCTTCGGCAAGTACCACATCCCCCGGATCGCAGAAGATCCGGGTGACCATGTCCAGCGCCATCTGTGAACCGACGGTCACCGTGACGTCATCGGCGTGCGCTCGGATGCCCTCCAGCGCCATCACCTCACAGATCTGGCTGCGAAGCTGCGGGATGCCCTGCGCCGAGCCGTACTGCAGTGCCGTCATGCCTTCGGTGGCCACCAGTTGGGCGAGGTCATCGGCCAGCGCGTCCATCGGTAGGGCGGGCAGGTACGGCATGCCGCCAGCCAGGGAGACCACCTCGGGACGGCTGGCCACCGCGAACAGCGCACGGATTTCGGAGGCAGTCATGCCAGCGGTGCGTTGCGCGTAGCGGTCCAGGTGCGGATCGAGGTCGCGCTGGGTGCAACCGGCTGGCGATGCGGGCTTCTTGGGAGTCACGGCGGCGCCTTCGCTGCGGGTCAGGTCCCCTGGCAGTGTAAAGGTCGGCACAAAGTGTCCCCCTGCCTTCATTCACGGTGGCCCTCGGCATATGCTTCCCGAGGCGCTGCGTGACTGGCGGCTGGTGGTGGGCGCCCCGTGGCGGCGCAGTAGCCCTCGCATGATCTGTTCAGGGAGGCCCGGTGTCACGTCGAGTGGTCGGCGTCACCCTGGACAACCTCGATCTACTGCCCAAGAAGTGCCGGCGTTGCGTGTTCTGGGAACTCGCTCCGCATATCCGGGAGCAGGCTGAGGACTTCGGTCAGACCGACCTGGAGAAGGAGGCCTGGGTCTCCAGCGTGTTGCTGGAGTGGGGCTCCTGTGGGCGGATCGTGATGTCGGGAGACATCCCGGCCGGCTACGCGTTGTACGCCCCTCCGGCCGCGGTGCCGCGGGCTGCGGCGTTTCCGACTTCGCCGGTCAGTGCCGATGCCGTGCTGCTCACTGCGCTGAAGGTGCTGCCGGAGTTCAGTGGTGGCGGTCTGGGCCGGATGCTGGTGCAGGCAGTCGCCAAGGATCTCACCCGGCGCGGCGTGAAAGCCATCGAGGCGTTCAGCGACGCTGCGCCCAACGACGAGTCCAGCTGTGTGATCCCGGCCGAGTTCTTGCAGCAGGTCGGGTTCAAGACCGTGCACCCACACCCGCGCTGGCCCCGGCTTCGCCTGGAACTACGCACTGCGCTGACCTGGAAGGAAGACGTCGAGGCAGCCTTGGAACGATTGCTGACGTCGGTGACGATCCACACCGTGGAGCCCAGTCTCCGACCTGCCTGACCGCGCACCCATGGTTGCCGCACTATGGTCACCGGGGACAGAGAGGCAGGGGATGTCAGATATTGCCGACGCTGCGCCGGTGACATGCGGATGTTGTGGTGAGCTGCGCCCGGCGACCACGGTAACTGCACTCAACCGCCGCCCGACGTTGTGGTCTGCGGCGGCTGTGTGAATGGACTGGCGAGCAAGCTTCATGCCCGACCGACCGTCACGCCGATCTTCCCGGTGCGGGATATGGACGAGGCGCGGCACATCTGCGCCTCGTCTCAGGGCTGGACCCAGCACGCAACGCAGCTGCGTGCTACATCCACGCGCCAGATCCGGCTGGCTGGCATGCACGGTGGACAACAGCCGGTCTTCCGGTCACCGACCTTCAGGCCCAGCCATAGGGAATGCGGGAATTCAGCGTGAAGAATCCGAGCGCAAACCTGGTCCGGGTGGGTCACAACAGTTGAGCACAGGGTTGCGGGCCAGCCAGCCGCGCGGCCGCGGCCGTTACTCTGCCCTGGCCAGCTCGCCGCGCAGCAGGTCGGCGAAAGTGAACGTGCCGGTGGGTTGGTCGTTCTCGCCCAGCAGGTACAGCCGCTTGACCGCGACCAGCACCCCCTCGGCGACCACGTCCCGAAACGCCGGATCGAGGAGTTTTCGGCAGTCTTCGGGGTTGGTCAGGTACCCCAGCTCGATGCGCACCGCGGGCATCCGGGTCATCCGCAGCAGCTCCCAGGTCTTGGGATGGGTGCCGCAGTCGAGCATCCCGGTGCGGGCGGCCAGCTCGCGCTGAATGAACGCGGCCAGGGCCTCGCCGACCGTCGAAGTGGTGCCGTTGCCGGTCCCGAAGTGAAACGTCGCCAAGCCATGCGCCAGCGTCGATGGGTGGCCGTCGGTGTGCAGGGAAAGCACCAGGTCGGCGCCTGCGGCGTTGGCGAATTCGGCTCGGTCGGCCTCGGTGGGGCTGGTGTCCGGGCCGCGGGACAGCATTGTCTCCATCCCGGTGGCGGCCATCCGGCCCTCCAGCCGCTGGGCCAAGTCCCACATGAGTTCGGCCTCGGTGGCGCCGTCCACCACGATTCCTGGATCAGGTCCACCGTGGCAGGGGTCGATGACGATCCGCTTGCCGCGCAGCGCAGGCCCCGATCGACGGACCCGCTCCTGCTCGCGGAGCAACACCGGCCTGCCACCGCGAACCTTGGGCTGCAGCTGGCGCAGCGCGCGCAACGTGCCAGGTCCACACATCCCGTCTACCAGCAGACCGTAGTCGCGCTGGAAGCTGCGCAGCGCCGTCTCGGTCTCCAGCCCGAAGGTTCCGTCCGCGCGGCCGACGTCATAGCCCAGCTCCAGTAACCGCTCCTGCAGCGTGAACACGTCATCCCCGCGCATCGGTCGGGTAACGATATAACTGAGCATGCGGCACCCGAACTCCAGACGTGCGTCGCACAGCGCCTGGTAGGTGGCACGTCCTACCACGCCGTCGGTGATCAGTCCGCGGCGTTGCTGGAAGGTTCGAACTGCGTGTTCCAGGGTGATGTCGAAGACGCTTGCTTCCGTCTTGGCTGTTTCCGTCTCCGTGTCTGGGTTCGACGGAGGTGGGAGCAGCCCCTGCGAGGTCAGCATCGCCCGCACCTCCGCCACCGCAAGGCCGACGTCACCGCGGCGCAGCAGCTGCATGCACCCCTCACTTCGGATCGAGCGCCGGGCTCTGCGGAGAGCGTCGAGCGCGGGGACTTGTCACCCATTGTGCCCCGTCCCGCGAGGCGGGACTCAAGGGGCTGGTCGGTCTGGTCCGATCGGTCGCGAACCGGCGAGCCCGGTACTGGACGTGTCCCGGAGGAATCGGTTTGCTTGCTGGAACTGGGTGGCACTGGTCGACGCACGGGCAGGATCGTCGACCGCGAGCAGGATCAGAGGTAGTCGGCCAGATCTTCGAGTAAGGCGGCCTTGGGCCTTGCGCCGACTATCTGCTTGACCGGCTTGCCGTTGGAGAACAAGATCATGGTCGGGATCGACATGATCTGATAGTCCCGCGGGGTGGTGGGATTTGCGTCGATGTCCATCTTGGCGATGGTGAGCTTCTCCCCGTTCTCCGAAGCGATCTCCTCGAGCACCGGGGCGATCATCTTGCACGGGCCGCACCAGGTCGCCCAGAAGTCCACCAGCACCGGCTTGTCGCTGCCGAGCACGTCGTCGGCGAACGACTGGTCGGTCACGGTCACAGTCGGATTGTCAGCCATAGCGTCTCCTGTCGGGTCCGTCGGGGAATCGGTGATCAGGACTTCGAGCCGTAGCCACCGCCGACGAACTCGGCGGCCACCTCGGCGTGCGGATCCAGCGCGTGCTCGGCAAGCCAGCGCTCGGCATCGATCGCGGCCGCGCAGCCGGTGCCGGCAGCAGTGACTGCCTGCCGGTAAGTGTGGTCCACCAGATCTCCCGAGGCGAAGACGCCTTCTATACTGGTGGCCGTGCTCGGCGCTTTGACCAGCACGTAACCCTCCGCGTCAGTCTCCACCTGGCCGCGGACCAGCTCGCTGCGCGGGTCGTGTCCGATCGCCACGAACATGCCGTTTGTCTCCAGCGTGGAGCCGTCGGAGAGCGCCAAGCCGGTGACACCGTTCTCGCCCAACACTTGATCGACGGTCACCGGGGTACGCCAGCGGATCTTGTCGTTGTTCTGGGCCCGCTCGAGCATGATCAGCGAAGCGCGAAACTCATCACGCCGGTGCACCACGGTCACCGACCGCGCGAACCGGGTGAGGAAGGTGGCTTCCTCCATCGCCGAGTCCCCCCCACCGACGACGGCGATGTCCTGGTCGCGGAAGAAGAAGCCGTCACAGGTGGCGCACGAGCTCACTCCGCGGCCAAGCAGCTCCTGCTCGCCAGGGACACCCAGATAGCGGGGCTGCGCACCCATCGCGAGGATCACCGACCGGGTTAGGTGGGTGGTTTCACCGACCATGACCCTCTTGACGTCACCGGTCAGATCGACCGATGTGACATCGTTGGCCTTCAGCTCGGCGCCGAAGCGCTCGGCCTGCGCTCGCATCTCCTCCATCAGATCGGGGCCCATGATCGCATCGCGGAAGCCCGGATAGTTCTCCACGTCAGTCGTGGTCATCAGGGCGCCGCCGTACTGGCTTCCTTCGAAGACGAGCGGCTTCAGCTGGGCGCGCGCGGTGTAGATCGCGGCCGTGTAGCCAGCCGGGCCCGAGCCGATGATGATGACGTCTCGGATTTGCTCGCTCACATTGGACACAACACGATCCTACGGACCGATGTTCCCGAGCCAGTTGGCCGCTCTCCAAGTACGGCCAACCTCGGCAATTAGCGCTCTCAAGAGCCACCAACGTTCGGGCGTTCGTGCTGGTTTCCGCACGGGTTGGTAGTCGTCAGAGACGGTCGGTAGTCCTTGAAGGCACTCAACGTCAGCGGTGATGCGCCACGCCGTCGGTTATTCGGGCGGGGTTGCCGGGGCCGCAGGCCGGGTCCACCACGAGCAGCCGGAACTGGGCGGCTTGCGTGGTGGGCAGCACCAGGATCACACCGCGCCGCCCGTCGAGGGTGACCTGGCGGGCACCCAGCGGCTTGTCGCCCGCCGGCACATCGTTAGCGTCCAGGCAGCTCCGCAGCGCTTCGGGACGGGACAGCGGACCGTAGTCGCGGGCTCCCCACGCGGGGCTTAGCGCGCTGCTGAGGTCACCGCTGGACAGCACCAGCGGCGCGGGTGGCGAGACCGCTGCGGCGCCCAATGCGTCGCCGGCCCGCGGTGCGCCCCCGGTCATCACGCTGATCATCACACCGGACACTGCCACCCCGATTACCGCGGCGGCCAGCACACCAGCGGCGACCCAGCGGGCGCGGAGCTGACACCGACCAGCTGGCCTGGTCACCGGCGCCCCAGTTTCGGCGCGGTAACGCCAGCTGCGTGCCCGATCCAGCAGGTGAGCGGGATCGCGGTCAGCTCGCCGGACCTCGGCGGCCAGCGCGGCGTCGAGTCGTTGCGCCACGGCGTCGGGTATCCGGGCTGGATCCTGGCTGGGCAGTGCGGCCAGATCGGCCACCGTGGCATCGAGGGCTGCAAGCACGGTGCGGGCCTGCGGATCCGCGATCGTGCGAGCCCGCAACGACGTGGCCGCGTGCTCGGTGAGGGCATCCGCGTGCAGGTCGGCGAGCAGGTCCAGTGACCATTCCGGGGATTGTGCTGCCGATCGTTGTGGCGGATCGCCGGGGCGTATCGAGCCTTCGGTACCGGTCATCGTCCCTCCCCTCGATACTGGCGCGCCACCACGACATCGTATGAGACGTTTGCATTCGCATCGGGGTTCCGTAGATGTCCGAGGAGCACCGCCAGCCGGGCGCGTCCGCGGGCGCAGCGGCTCTTGACCGTCCCCTCGGCGATCCCCAACAGCTGTGCGGTCTCGGCCACCGAGTATCCCTCGACGTCGACCAGGACGATCGCGGCGCGCTGCTCGGCGGGCAGTGACCGCAGCGCGTCATCGACCGCCAGGCGGGATTCCCGGGCTGCCATCGCGTCCAGTGTCAACGCTGGCTCCCCCGGACCCCCGTCAGGCAGTGGCGCGGTGGGGCGGGCCCGGTTGCGGCGGATCCGGTCCAGGCAGGCGTTGACCACGATCCGATGCAGCCAGGTGGTCACCTGGGCTTGGCCGCGAAATCCACCGGCTGAGCGAAACGCCGAGATCAACGCATCCTGAACTGCGTCGGCGGCCTCGTCGGGATCTCCCAGGGTCCGCAGCGCGATGGCCCACATCCGGTCCCGGTGCCGGCGGACGAGCTCGGTGAATGCCAGTGGATCTCCCGCAACGTGGGCGGCGATCAGGTCGGCGTCCGAACTCACGCCGGTCATGATGCCGCAGGTGCTGCGCATGAGCGCCGTACACACCGTGCACTAGGAACTGACACGCCGGGGAGGGTAACGGTGGTCAGGTGGCTCGTGTCTCGACACCGACTTCGCTGAGCTTGGATTGGTTACGGTCTCCCCCACCGGCCAGCCCGGTGATCCACACCAGCAGGTACCGGGTGGGGGGTCCGGCCCGCAGTGGAATCTGGGTGCTGCCGCGGCCGAGCGTGGCGGTACCGACCAGGGTGGTCTCGGCTAGCTTGGCCTTCGGCGATGACGCGGTGCGTATCTCGAGCACGGTGCCCGGGCTGGGAGATATCACGGTCACCGAGGCCGCCGACACAGGGCGATCGAAGCTCAGCATGACGCCGAGCCCCTTCTTGTAGACGGGGAACTGCTGGCGGTAGGAGTCGGTCGACCACGCGGTGCTCGGATTGCCGTCCAGCAGCTTGCCGACGTCTTTTTGGTGGTCGGGGCTGCCTTTCCCGGAGGGGTCGTAGACCGCCAAGTTCTTGACCTGGACCGGAGAGGACCGCGCCACCACCGGCGGCGGCTCAGGCTGCTCACCCGGTGAGGGACTGGCGACCACCAGTGGGGTACCC